>NZ_CP058990.1:0-300000 GCF_019021925.1 Cellulophaga sp. HaHaR_3_176 | reverse complement strand
CACTAGACTACTCTGAAGGTGCTATAGAAGTTTGTAAAGAGCGAGGTCTAAAAAAAGCTATCTGTTCTGATATTTATAACTATAAAGATGAAAAGTTTGATACTTTGCTATTATTAATGAACGGTATCGGTATTGTTGGAAAGTTAGAGTATATCAATAAATTTTTCAACCATTTAAAAACAATCCTAAAACCAAATGGGCAAATTATATTAGATTCTAGTGATATTATTTATATGTATGAAGAAGACGAAGATGGTGGCTATTGGATTTCGGACCAGAATACGTACTATGGAGAAGTAACTTTTACCATGCAATATAAAGATGAAAAAGGAGATGAGTTTGATTGGCTTTATTTAGATTACAATACATTACAAAGAGCCGCAATTGCAAATAATTTTAATTGTGAAATGTTAAAAGAAGGAGAACATTATGATTATTTAGCGAAACTTACTCTTAATTTGCAATAGAACCCTTTTAGGCACGTTACCGTAAATACCTAAAAGACTTAATGTTAAATGATGATGCCATGAAAAAGAGTTATATTGTATTCCTGTTTTTATCCCTTTTATTAGTTTTTAATTGTTCAAAACAAAGTACATCAACAGATACTGATACAGAAAATACTAATACAAATCAATCACCAACAAGTATTGATAAAAATACAAACCTGAAAGATACAGGCACTTCTGCCTCTGATTTATTATCGAACACTGATTTTGACACGTTACTTTTACAAATTGCATATCCTTCTGGCTTTAAACCTACCACACAAGCTGTAGATGATCTAGTTGAGTATTTAACAGAACGTACTTTTAAAGAGAATATAGAAATTGAATATTTAGAAGTGCCTTCTCCTGATAAAGAGAGCTTAACACTTCAAGAAATTGCTGATTTAGAATTAGAAAACAGAACCGCATATAACATCGGAAAAACAATTGCTGTTTATATTTATTTTTCGGACTCACCTTCTGCTGAAGATGAACCTGAAGAAGATTTGGTTACACTAGGTGCTGTTTACAGAAACACATCTATGGTAATGTTTGAATCTACCATTAGAGATTTAGCCGGTAAAAGTGTTTTTATTAATGATGCAACCGTAGAGACTGCAACATTATTACATGAATTTGGTCACCTTTTTGGATTAGTACATATAGCTAATGAAATGGTTAACCCACATGAAGGCATTACTACAGATGAAGACGGAAATGAAATTGGAAATCAACATTGTAATCAAGAAGGTTGCTTAATGCTTGCTGAATTACAATTTGGTTCTGCAATGGCAAAAATGCTTACTGCTAAAAATGGTCAAGTACCTGATTTAGACCCTGAGTGTTTACTTGATTTAAAGTCGTACGGAGGTAGATAATCTTCATTTAATATAAATAAGCTACTTGTATAATAACAAAAAGCCCTATTCTTTAAAAGAATAGGGCTTTTTATTGTTTTGTTATTTACTAAACGGCTTTAGTTTCTAAAACCTTTTTACCTTCTAAATAACCAACCATAACATCCCCTTTATTTATTTTACCAACACCATGCGCAGGTGTACCTGATAAAAGAATATCGCCAGGGTTTAATGTCATAAACATTGAAACGTAAACAATAAAATCGGTAAGAGATGTAATCATCAAAGAACTATTTCCTTTTTGTTTCTCTTCTCCATTTACTTCAAACGAAAAATTAATATTCTGTACATCTGAAAAATCTGCTATTGGAAAAAAAGTAGCTATCGGTGTTGAGCCATCAAAACCTTTACCTAACGCCCAAGGTCCTTTATTTTCTCTACTTGCAGCCATTACGTCTTTAGCTGTAATATCGTTTGATAATGTTACTGCATCAACAAAATCTAATGCATTAGCTACTGTTGCATTTTTACACGTTTTACCAATTCTAAATGCTAATTCTGCCTCATACCAAAGATCATCAGAAAAAGATGGCATTACCAAATCATTGTTATTTTCTAAAAGCGAAGAATCTGCTTTTGTAAAAATTACTGGAGTTACCTTTTCTGATGGCTTTTCACTTACGTCATTAACGTAATTTTTACCAATTGCTATAATTTTCATTTGTATATAATTAATGTTGTTATTGTAAACTTGCTAAACTCTTTTCTAAAGTCTCAATCTTTGCCTCTGCATCAGACTGTTTTTTACGTTCTATTGTTATTACTTGTTCTGGAGCATTACTAACAAAACGCTCGTTTGATAGTTTTTTCTGAACGGACATTAAAAAACCTTTTGTATATTTTAATTCTTCTTGAATCTTTTTTATTTCGGCATCAACGTCAATAGCACCGCTAATTGGTATAAAGTATTCATTACTTTTTACTCTGAATGAAAGTGCCCCTTCTACAGCTTCTTTTACATATGTAATTTCAGAAACATTGGTTAGTTTTTTTATGATAACATCCCAATCGTTCGCTATATCACCTTCATTTAATGCTGAAAGCTCTAAATATTCTTTCATCGGAATATTTTTTTGCTTTCTTATTGTTCTTACTCCTGCTATTACCTCTGCAGCAAAATCAAAACCTGAAATTAAATCTTCATTTATCACAGTAGCTTCTGGCCATTTAGCAATAACTAAAGCTTGGTCGGGCGTACGCTCTGTAATATGTTGCCAGATTTCTTCTGTTAAAAATGGCATAAAAGGATGTAATAACTTTAAATTATCTTCAAAAATTGCAATAACCTCATCAAACGTAGTTTTATCTATAGGTTGTTGGTAAGCTGGTTTTACAATTTCTAATAACCAAGAACTGTAATCATCCCAAACTAACTTATAAATTGCCATTAATGCATCAGAAATTCTGTATTTACTAAAGTGGTCTTCAATTTCTAAAAGTGTTTGAGCAAATTTAGATTTATACCATTCTATTCCTAATTTAGAAGCTTCTGGTTGTGGCAAATCTGCAACTTCCCAACCTTGTACCAAACGGAAACCGTTCCATATTTTGTTTGCAAAGTTTTTCCCTTGCTGACATAATGCTTCATCAAACATTAAATCGTTACCTGCAGCCGAACTCAACAACAAACCAACACGAACACCATCTGCACCATATTGTTCTATAAGGCCTAATGCATCTGGTGAATTCCCTAATGACTTAGACATTTTTCTACGTTGCTTATCACGTACTAAACCTGTTAAGTATACATTTTGAAATGGTTTTTCATCTCTATATTCATATCCAGAAACGATCATACGAGCTACCCAGAAAAATAAAATATCTGGTCCAGTAACTAAATCGTTTGTTGGGTAATAATATTCTATTTCTTTATTTTCTGGTTCTAAAATACCATTAAACACACTAATTGGCCATAACCAAGATGAGAACCATGTATCTAAAGCATCTTCATCTTGCTTAAGATCTGATGCTGATAATGCCTTATTTCCTGTTTTTGCTATAGCTTTTTTTAACGCTTCTTCTTTACTTTCTGCAACTACAAAATCTTCAGCACCTTCTCCATAATAATATGCAGGTATCTGTTGTCCCCACCATAATTGACGAGAAATATTCCAATCACGAACATTTTCCATCCAATGACGGTATGTGTTTTCAAACTTTTTAGGAAACAATTTTACATCTCCTGTTTCTAAAACTGCTTTAATAGCAGGTTCAGCAAGTTGTTCCATTTTTAAAAACCATTGATCTGATAATCTTGGTTCAATTACAGCTTTTGTTCTTTCTGATGTTCCTACTTTATTTAGGTGACTTTCTGTTTTAACTAAAAAGCCTTTTTCTTCTAATTCTTTAGAAATTTCTTTACGTACTACAAAACGATCTTTACCTTCATAATGTAAACCGTGGTGGTTTAACGTTGCATTAGCATTAAAAATATCGATAATTTCTAAATTATGCTTTTCTCCTAGTGCTTTATCATTTATATCGTGAGCAGGTGTAACTTTTAAACATCCTGTTCCAAATTCAACATCAACATATTCATCTTCTATAATAGGTATCGTACGACCGCTTAACGGAACTATCGCTTTTTTTCCTCGTAAATGTGCATAACGCTCATCTTCTGGGTTAATACAAATTGCAGTATCACCTAATATAGTTTCTGGTCTTGTAGTTGCAATAGTAACTTTTTCGTCAGAACCTTCAATTTGGTATTCTAAATAATAAAGTAACCCTTGTTTTTCTTCATGAATTACTTCTTCATCTGAAAGTGTTGTTTGCGCTTCAGGATCCCAGTTTACCATTCTAAAACCACGGTAAATAAGTCCTTTTTCGAACAAATCAACAAAAACTTTAATTACAGAAGCTGACATATTATCATCTAATGTAAACTTTGTACGATCCCAATCGCAGGAACAACCTAATTTTTTTAATTGATCAAGTATTACGCCTCCATATTCATCTGTCCAATCCCAAGCATGTTTTAAAAACTCTTCACGAGTTAAATCGGCTTTATTAATTCCTTGTTCTTTTAATTTTGCCACAACCTTAGCTTCAGTTGCAATTGATGCATGATCTGTACCAGGTACCCAACATGCATTTTTACCCATCAATCTTGCTCTTCTAATTAAAACATCTTGAAGTGTATTATTCATCATATGCCCCATATGTAATACTCCCGTTACATTTGGCGGAGGAATTACAATTGTATAAGGTTCTCTTTCATCAGGCGTAGAATGAAAATAACCATTACTCATCCAGTAATCATACCAATGTTTTTCTACTTTCTGAGGTTCGTATTTTGATGCTATTTCCATATTTTGGTACAGTTTTTGTTTTATAAGTTTTGTATCTTCTAGATGGTTAAAAGATGTGAAATGTTAAATGTTATTCTTTTTATTCATTTTGAAATACGAAACAAAAATAAGTAACGTTATCAGATAACAAAAGAATTTTGAGGTTCATATCAAAATAGTTACATTTGAACCTCACCCAAAACTAAAAATGATGAAGAAAATAGTACTAGTTTTATTTATTGGACTATTAGGGATTAGCCTAAACGCGCAGGAAAAAACTGCAAAAATCAATTTTAAGTCTGACACTGTAGATTACGGAGAAATCCAAAAAGGATCTGACGGAGTTCGTGTATTTGAATTCACAAACACTGGAGATGCTCCATTAATTATTAGCAAAGTTAGTTCTAGCTGTGGATGTACAATTCCTGAAAAGCCAAAAGATCCAATTTTACCAGGTAAAGTGGGTAAGATAAAAGTTAAATATGATACAAACAGAGTTGGTGCTATCAGAAAAGCAATTACTGTAATTTCTAATGCTGACACTCCTACCACTGTATTAAAAATTAAAGGAGAAGTTAAAGATGCTGCAATGGCTCAATAACCAATCTCAATATTATTATTTAAAAGCCCTGACATTTTGTTAGGGCTTTTTTTATAACATTTTTTTTAGCTAAAAAATTAAAATTCCCAATTCACATATTGCCTAGTTAATAATGATTCTGCATTTTTGCAAAAAATATAGCATATGCCAGTAATATCAAAAAAAGGGCTCTCGATGCCTGAGTCTCCAATTAGGAAACTGGTACCTTATGCCGAGGCTGCAAAGCTTAGAGGTATAAATGTTATTCACCTAAACATAGGCCAACCTGATATTAAAACACCTCAAGTAGCGCTTGATGCTGTTAAAAACAACACGATTTCTACACTTAGTTATAGTAAAACAGAAGGCTCTAATGAATACCGACAAAAACTTGCTGCTTATTACTCAAAGCATAATATAAATATATCTGCAGATGATTTACTGATAACCACAGGAGCATCTGAAGCTTTATCATTTGTTATAGGTAGTATTGCTGACAATGATGACGAAATAATTGTACCTGAGCCATTTTATGCAAACTACAATAGTTTTTCGACTGCATTTGGTGTAAAAGTAACACCGATAGTTTCTAAAATAGAAACTGGCTTTGCTTTACCTGAAATTGCTGCTTTTGAGAAATCAATTACCTCAAAAACAAAGGGAATTTTAATTTGTAACCCAAACAACCCAACTGGATATTTATATAGTAAAGAAGAAATACAGCAATTATCTCAACTTGTAAAAAAGCATGATTTATTTTTTATAGTAGATGAAGTTTATAGAGAGTTTGTTTACGATGGCAAAAAACACTACTCCGTATTAGAAGAAGATAATTTAGAACAACACGCAATTGTAATAGACTCTGTATCTAAAAGATATAGTATGTGTGGCGCTAGAATTGGTTGTGTTGTTACTAAAAATAAAGCGTTAAAAAATACAATCCTTAAATTTATGCAGGCGAGATTGTCACCACCAAGCTATGCGCAAATTGCAAGTGAAGCTGCACTAAATACGCCACAAAGCTATTTTGACGAGGTTATTTTAGAATATGTTGAGCGAAGAAATGTACTGATAAATGAGTTAAATAAAATTTCAGGAGTAAAAGTCATAATGCCTCAAGGTGCTTTTTATTGCATTGTTGAGCTTCCTATAAAAAATTCTGATACATTTGCGCAATGGCTTTTAGAAGATTTTTCAGTTAATAATGAAACTGTTATGGTTGCCCCTGCTGCTGGCTTTTATGCTACTGAAGGGTTAGGCAAAAATCAAATAAGAATTGCTTACGTATTAGAAAAAGAAATACTTAAAAGAGCTATTCATATTTTAAGTGAAGCTTTAAAAACATATTATCTTAATGAAAATTCATAAGAATCTATCTTTAAAGAAATATAATACATTCGGTATTGATGTCTGTGCTAAACATTTTTGTGAAATTTCATCTTTAGAAACGTTATCAAAAGCATTACAGCTAGAAGCCTATTCGAATAAATTTATAATTAGTGGTGGAAGCAATATGCTTTTAACTAAAGATATTGATGCTTTAGTACTTTATATAAATATAAAAGGCAAAGTAATAGTTTCTGAAACGGAAGACGATATTATATTAAAAGTTATGGCTGGAGAAAACTGGCATGACTTTGTTTTATGGACTCTTGATCAAAATTATGGTGGTTTAGAAAACATGTCACTAATACCAGGTAAAGTAGGCACCTCTCCTATTCAGAATATTGGCGCTTATGGTGTTGAGCTAAAAGATTCTTTTACATCATGTGAAGCTATGGAAATTAGCACGCAGAAAATAAAAGTCTTCACTAAAGAAGAATGCAATTTTGGATACCGAGAGTCTTTCTTTAAAAATGAAGGAAAAGGAAAATATATTATTGTTTCTGTAAATTTTAAACTCACGAAAAGAAACCATCAACTAAATACATCTTATGGTTCTATAGATAAAGAGTTAGAAGCTAACAATATTACAAACCCTACTTTAAAAGATGTTTCGAATGCTGTAATAGCAATCAGACAAAGTAAATTACCTGACCCAAAAGAATTAGGTAACAGTGGGAGCTTTTTTAAAAACCCAATAGTAGCTGTAAATGTTTTCGAACAGTTTATAGCTAATAACCCAGACGCTCCTTTTTATAAAGTATCAGATAATGAATATAAAATTCCTGCTGGCTGGTTAATTGAAAAATGTGGCTTTAAAGGAAAACGATTTGGCGATGCTGGTGTTCACAAAAACCAAGCCTTAGTACTCGTAAATTATAACAATGCTAGTGGTAAAGAAATAATAGATCTTGCCTATCAAATAATAGAAGAGGTTGAAAAACAGTTCAATATTCGTATATTTCCCGAAGTTAATATTATAAAATAAATAACCCTGGCTAAAAAACCAGGGTTATACCAAACCAAACTAACCAAAAATAAAGTGGGCGATAACCAGTCGCTCACTTATTCGAAATTGAATTTCTAATTGTAACAATCAATTTTATAAATTTGCGTTACTTAATAATTACGTAAGAAAATTCATTTTAGATTTCTCAAACCGTGATTTTTTTTAATTAAACTTTTTCATGAGCGTATTACTTGAAAACCATATTGTTGAACTTCTACAAGAACGTAACGAAAAAGCGATCTCTTTACTTTATGAAAATTATAGCGATACTTTGTTTGGTGTTGCCTATAAAGTTGTAAAAGATGAAGACTTGGCACAAGATGTGCTTCAAGAAAGTTTTGTGAAAATTTGGAAAAAAGCAGATAGCTACGACCCTACAAAAGCAAAACTATTTACTTGGCTATTTCGTATTACAAGAAACACAGCTATAGACAAATTAAGAAGCAGAAAAACAAAAACAGAAAAAGAAATCCAAATAGATGTTTCTGACGTATATAAGTTAGGTATTGATGGTATTAATCCCGATTTTTTAGACATGAAAGAGAATCTATTAAAAATAGATTCTAAATACAAAACTGTTCTTGAAGCTCTTTTTTTTGAAGGGATGACACAACAAGAAGCTAGTGAAGAATTAGATATTCCGCTAGGCACTATAAAATCTAGATTAAAAATTGGTTTACGTGAATTACGTAAAATATACATAGAGCCATCATTAGTTGTATTATTAATATGTTTAATAGGGTGATATTATGAAAGATAAAATTAAAACATTCTTAGACAGCGATCTTTTAGAAAAGTATTTATTAGATGCTACTACTGAAACAGAAACACTTCAAGTAGAACGTTATATTGCAATACATCCTGAGGTTAGAAAAGCATATAATGAATTGCAAGACAACTTAGAAGAGTTTGCAAAATCATATGCTGTTAAAGCACCTGAAGGATTAAAAGAACAAATACTTCAAAAAATAAAAGCACAGAACTCATCTAAAAGAAAATTTATGAGCTATGCTATTGCAGCTAGTTTCGTTGCTTTTCTATTTGCTGGTGCAACTTACTTTTTCTACAACCAAAATGTAAATTTACAAGAGGAGAATACTGTTGTAACAAATCAAATAAAGCTTTTAGAAGAAGATATGAAGCAACGTTTGGAAGATGTTAGAAATCAATTTATTGTTCTCAACAATCCTCAAACACGAAAGTATACCGTAATGGGTAACAGAAAAGCTAAAAACTTAAAAGCTGTTGCTTACGTTAATCCTGTTAAGAAATTATCGTACATCAATGTTCAAAACCTTCCTGAATTAGAAGAAGGTCAGTGTTTTCAAATGTGGGCAGAAGTTAACGGTCAAATGTTAGATTTAGGTGTTATTAAAGAAGTTAATGATAATGACAACTTACTAGAAATGCCTTATGCTAAAAATGGTGTTGGCTATATTACTATCGAAAAAGAAGGTGGTAACGAAACTCCTACAGTTGATAATATTGTTGCAAATATTGCTTATTAATTACCTTCATTGAAAAATAATATTTTTGTAACTTTGTAGAAATATTTTATAATGAAATTAGTATTATTAACAATAGGACTTTTAGCACTTGCATTTGCTGGTATTGCAATAAAAATATGGTCTAAAAAAGATGGTAAATTTGCAGGCACTTGTGCTAGTCAAAATCCATATTTAAACAAAGATGGTGAAGCTTGTGGCTACTGCGGTAAATTACCAGAGGAGCAAGATTGCAAGAATGAAGCTACTGCTTAAAATATAATTTTATAGCTTTGAGCTTTTAACACCACATATTGGACAATACCAAAGAGAATTTATTAAAAACTATTGCGAAAGCAAAATTAGGCAACCAAATTGCTTTTAGTAATTTATTAGATACTTTCTGGAATGATGTTTTTAGTTTTCAACTACAACGTACTAAAAACGAAAATGATGCAGAAGACATTACTGTTCAAACTTTTTCTAAAGCATTTGACAAACTACATACGTTTGATGATACATATCAATTTAAAACTTGGTTAATTACTATATCTAAAAATATTCATGTAGATTTAATTAGAAAGAGTAAAAGAAACATTCTTGACAAAACATCACCTGGAGCTGATGAGATTAAAAAAATCTTAGACGATAGCCCATCTGCTGAAGATCAATTAATTCATCAGCAAAATCTTGCTACCCTTCTTGAACACATTAAAGGCTTAAAACCCCATTATCAAAAAGTGATAAATCTTAGATATTTTAATGAGCTTAGCTATGCCGAAATTGCAACAGCCTTAAACGAGCCTATTAATAATGTGAAAGTAAAACTTTTAAGAGCAAAAAAATTACTTGCCGCAGCTATTAAAGGAAACGTATCATAATAAATACTTAACTTTTTCTGTCATCACTTACACATTATAATCATTCTATATTCTAACACTCTTATAACAATTTAGAACCTAAAATTGTTTGTATATTTGCATAAAAATTGATTGATGAGCAATACCTCAATAGAAAGTGTTTCACCACCAAAAGGAAAACCGAAATGGTTACGTGTAAAACTCCCTACTGGAAAAAAATACACGCAACTTAGAGGTTTAGTAGATAAATATAATTTACATACAATATGCACCTCTGGAAGTTGCCCTAATATGGGTGAATGCTGGGGAGAAGGTACAGCTACATTCATGATTTTAGGAAATGTTTGTACTCGTTCTTGTGGTTTTTGTGGTGTTAAAACAGGAAGACCGGAAGATGTAGATTGGGAAGAGCCTGAAAAAGTTGCTCGTTCTATAAAAATTATGAGTATTAAGCATGCTGTAATAACATCTGTAGATAGAGATGATATTAAAGACATGGGCTCTATAATTTGGGCAGAAACTGTGAATGCTATTCGAAGAATGAACCCTACGACTACATTAGAAACTTTAATACCTGACTTTCAAGGAATAGAAACTCACTTAGATAGAATAATTGCTGTAAACCCAGAAGTTGTATCACACAACATGGAAACAGTAAAAAGACTAACTAGAGAAGTTCGTATACAAGCTAAATATGAAAGAAGCTTAGAAGTGCTTAGGTACTTAAGAGCTAACGGAATTAACAGAACCAAATCTGGTATCATGCTTGGTTTAGGCGAACTTGAAGAAGAGGTAATACAAACAATGCAAGATTTGAGAGATGTAAATGTTGATGTAATTACTATTGGTCAATACTTACAACCTAGTAAAAAGCATTTGCCTGTAAAAGAGTTTATAACTCCTGAGCAATTTAAGAAATATGAAGAAATTGGCCTTAAAATGGGCTTTAGACATGTAGAAAGCGGTGCATTAGTAAGATCATCATATAAAGCTCATAAACATATTAATTAAAGCTAAAGCAAGCCTGTTTTCATCATTCTATAGTAATCTGAAATGATATCAACAGGTTATTTTAAATATGAGACAAATAAATATTGGCATTAATGGGTTTGGCAGAATAGGTAGAACGTTATTTAGACTGCTACAAAACCATCCCAACATTAAGGTTGTTGCTGTTAATGATTTGGCGGATACCAAAACATTATCGCATTTATTAAAATACGATAGTATACATGGTGTTCTTCCTTCCCAAATATCACATACGGAAGATTCAATATCTATTGACAATCAAACACCTATATATTTTTCTCAAAAAAAATCACCTGAACTAATTAATTGGAAAAAACACAATGTTGACATTGTTGTAGAAGCCACAGGAAAATTTAAGACAAAAGAAGAACTTAGTTTTCATTTAAAAAATGGTGCTAAAAAAGTTATTCTTTCTGTGCCACCTGATGATGACGCTATAAAAATGGTTGTTCTAGGAGTTAACGAACATATTTTAATTAGTAGTGATGATATCATATCAAATGCATCATGTACCACTAATAATGCAGCACCAATGATTAAAGTTATAAAAGACTTATGTGGCGTTGAGCAAGCATATATAACTACTATTCACTCATACACTACCGATCAAAGCTTACATGATCAGCCACATAGAGATTTAAGAAGATCTAGAGCTGCAGGACAATCTATTGTACCTACAACAACTGGCGCTGCAAAAGCGTTATCAAAAATATTCCCTGAATTAGATGGCCTAATTGGTGGTTGTGGCATACGCGTTCCTGTACCGAATAACTCTTTAACAGATATAACTTTTAATGTTAAAAGAGAAACCTCTATATTAGAGATAAATCAAGCTTTTAAGGATATTTCAGAGAATTCTTTAAAAAACATACTTTATTACACTGAAGACCCTATAGTTTCTATCGATGTAAACAATAGTTATTATTCTTGTACGTTTGATTCTTTGATGACTTCTGTTATTGGAAAAATGGTTAAAATTATAGGATGGTATGACAACGAAACTGGATACAGCAGTAGAGTTATCGATTTAATCAACTTATTAAATACTAAGGGATACATTTGAAAAAAGAGTTCACATACATAAAGTTTTTTTTAAACTTCCTTTTACTTTTTGTAGTTGGTCTTCAGCTTGTATTTTCTCAAGAGAATCTTTCTGAAAAAAAAATAATTGACAATTATTTTTATAATTCTAGAGATTTTAAAAACCAAGATAAAATTGATCAAGCACTCATTTCTTTAGAAAAAGCACTAAAACTTGCCGAAGAAATTAATGATTCAAAATCAATTATTGACTGCTATCATGAGTTTGCATTACTTTATAATAAATTAAATAAAGATGATCAGTCAATTGTTTTTTGGGATCGCGCAGAGCTTTTACTAAAAGAAACAGAATACCCATATGGTAATGCTGTACATATATACATAGACGCTTTATACCTATATAAAGGGCAAAAATTTTACCAATCTAATTACGAACTGAACAGAGCTGCTCAGATGACTAATGAAAGAAACCTGACATTACATATCTTATTAATGAAAGGTTTTATTTATTTAGAATTACCAAAATTTAATGAAGCTGCTAAAAATTTCAATTCATTAATTACAAATAACGATTTAATCGAAAAAGACTACATAGCTACAAGAGCATATATAGGCTTATCTATTTTAGAACAAAAAAAAGAAAACACCTTAACTAGTATTGATTATGCTAAAGAAGGTTTATTATTAGCTGAAAAAAATAGCTATTTTAATGAAATTCTTGAATTAAATCGTTTTTTAATTTCTGCACATCAAGAATTAAATAATTTTGAACCAGCATTATTATACAGTAATAACTTACTCCAAATAAAGGATTCAATTTTTAATGAATCAAAAATTTCATCAGAATCAAAAAGCGCTAATAACATTCAATTCTCATTAATGAATGATGTTATTAATACTCAGGATAAAGAAATTGAAGAGTTAAAAGAATCTGGAAGTAGAACTCAAATTACTGCAATTTTGACATCTGCTTTTTTAACAATAATATCTCTTTTAGCTATTTCGTTATACAGAAACAATCAAATAAAATTAAAAACTAACGACTTATTACAAACAAAAAATTACGAATTAGAAGCCTCTAGAGATGCCGCTGTAAAAGCAATGGAAACTAAGACTACATTTTTATCTACAGTTAGTCATGAGCTTAGAACACCGCTATATGCCGTTACAGGTTTAACCCATTTATTGTTAGATGAAAACCCTAACGATAGTCAAAAAGAACACTTAAAGGCTTTAAAATTCTCTGGCGATTATCTTTTAAGCTTTATTAACGACATACTTCAATTAAATAAAATTGATGCCGATAAGTTAGAGCCTGTAAATTCAGAATTTAACCTAAAAAAGGTTTTGTCTGAAGTTATCAGCTCTCTACAACAAAGTGCTAAAGAAAATAAAACGAAAATAACTTTAGAGTACGACGAAAATATACCTAAAAATCTTTTGAGTGATTCGATGAAATTATCTCAGATTTTAATAAACCTAGTTGGCAACGCATTAAAATTTACTAAAAAAGGAGAAGTTAAAGTTATAACTAAACTTGCCAATAAGGTAGATGATAATGTCACTATTTACTTTGAAGTGAAAGATAATGGTATTGGTATTGCTGAAGATCAAGTAAATAATATCTTTAATAGTTTTGAGCAAGGTTCTATACAAATTAATAGAGAATACGGAGGCACAGGACTTGGGCTAACTATTGTAAAAAGTCTTCTAGGCCTTTTTAAAAGTAAAATAAACTTAAAAAGTACTTTAGGAGAAGGTAGCTCCTTCTTTTTTGAGATTAATATGGTCTGCAAAAAAGGAATTATTAATGATATTGCTTTTGAAATTGAAAATGAAAATGAAGATTATAAATTTGAAGGTTTACATTTACTTATTGTCGAAGACAATAAAATTAACCAAGTAATTACCAAGAAAATGTTACTTAAAAAAGACATGACTTGTGATATTGCCAGTAACGGTACTGATGCTGTAGAAATGGTTTCTCAAAACAAATACGATGCTGTTCTTATGGATATTCATATGCCAGGTATTAGTGGTGAAGAGGCTACTATTCTTATCCGAAAATTTAACATATACACCCCAATTATTGCACTAACAGCAATATCTTTAGATGATAGTTTAGAAAGCTTTTATGCAGCAGGTTGTAATGATGTTGTTACCAAACCATTTAAACCAGAAGTGTTTTATCAGAAAATTGGAGAAAACATTTACCACCCTAAGCCTCTTTATTCATAGAGTTTTCTATAGCTTGTTTTAAGATTACATGCCCATCATTTTTAAATTGATGTTTTATTGCTATATAAGCTAAGTTTTTAACAAGACCTTTTAACCTAACGTAATCTTTTTCAGTAGTTAATACAAAGCCCTTACTATTAAAAACAGTGATTTCATTCTCTGAAAAAAAATGATGATCTCTATATTTTAAATGCTCAACAACAACTCCCTTTTCACTTAAATAATTAAGTAAAGGGTCTGGGTTAGCAATACCTGTAACTAAAGTTATTTTTTTACTTTTTAAATCAGCCAAAGTAAACTTCTCTTTTAAGCCTTTTAATTCTGAATCATACTCTAAATAACTAAATAAAACTTGTTGATTTTTTTTAGGGTCAATCTCTTTTATAATTATATTCTGCTCAGCTTCCGTAATCGTTTTAGGGCATTTTGTTACAACTACTACGTCTGCCCTATTCACTTCTTTTTTTGAATCTCTTAAGTTTCCTGTTGGTAAATACCAATCTTTAAAATACAAATTATCATGCGCTGTTAGCAAAATTGAAAAACTAGGTTTTACTTTCCTATGCTGATAAGCATCATCTAAAAAAATAATATCTGGTGCATCGTTATCTTCTAATAATTGAATACCTTTTTTTCTATCTGCATCTACTGCTACTATTAAATCAGGAAATTTTGAATGAATTTGAAAAGGCTCATCTCCTAATATCTCTACAGTACTTGCTTCGCCTGCTTTTTGAAAACCAATAGATTTTCTTCCATAACCCCTACTTAAAACAGCAGGCTTATACTCTTTTTTAAACGTTTCAACCAAAAGTTCAATCATAGGTGTTTTACCTGTACCACCTGCACTTAAGTTACCAACACAAATTAATGGTGTTTTAAATTCTTTTGATTTAAAAAAACCTATATCAAATAAAAAATTACGCACGTAAACTACAAGTGCGTAAATTATTGAAATTGGAAAACCTAATATTCTTAGTACTTGCATCGATAACGAAAATATAATATTTTATCTTTGAAAAACAGATAAACTTATAAAATGATTGTAAAGCAGATAACCAACATACTTGAAGAACTGGCTCCGTTAGCTTATGCTGAAGATTTTGATAATGTTGGCCTTTTAGTTGGCGACTATAATACCGAAGTATCAGGCGTATTAGTAACTCTAGATACTTTAGAAAATGTTGTTGACGAAGCAATCGAAAAAAAATGTAATCTAATTATTAGTTTTCATCCTATTATTTTTGGAGGGCTAAAGAAAATAACGGGTAGTACTTATGTACAAAGAGTTGTTATAAAAGCCATTCAAAATAATATTGCTATTTATAGCATGCATACAGCTTTAGATAACGCTATAAAAGGAGTCAATTATAAAATGTGTGAAGTTTTAGGCTTAACAAATACCAAAATTTTAATACCACAAAAAAGCACTATTAAAAAGCTTACCACTTATGTTCCTGAAAAAAATGCGCAAGAGTTAAAAGAAAAATTGTTTGAAATTGGTGCTGGTAATATTGGCAACTATAGTAATTGTAGTTTTAGTATAAATGGTATTGGCAGCTTTAAAGCCGAAGAAAATGCAAAACCGACAATTGGAAAAATTGGAGAAACACATTTTGAAAACGAATGTCAAATTAATATAACATTTGAAAAAGCTTTAGAAGAAAAAATAATAAACACACTAAAACAAAATCACCCTTACGAAGAGGTTGCTTATGAAATTATAACTCTAGAGAACAATAATCAAAATATTGGTATCGGAATGATTGGTGAGCTAGATAAAGACCTAGATGAAGAAGCTTTTTTGACATTTTTAAAAGAAAAAATGAATGTTTCGTGTATCAGACATTCTAAACTATTAAATAAAAGAATAAAAAAAGTAGCTGTTTTAGGCGGTAGTGGAGCTTTTGCCATAAACGCTGCAAAGCAAGCAAATGCTGATGTTTTTATATCTTCAGACCTTAAATATCATCAATTTTATGAAGCAGAAGGTAAAATGATTATAGCTGATATTGGACACTATGAAACTGAGCAGTTTACAAAAAATTTATTAGTTGACTATCTTACAAAAAAAATCCCTAATTTTGCAGTCCGTTTATCGGAAAGTAAAACAAATCCCATCAAGTATTTTTAATATATGGCAGCAAAAACAGAAACTACAGTAGAACAGAAGTTAAGAGCATTATACGATTTGCAATTAATTGATTCTAGAGTTGATGAAATACGTAATATAAGAGGTGAATTACCTTTAGAAGTCGAAGACTTAGAAGACGAAGTATTAGGTCTAAAAACTAGAATGGAAAAGTTAAAGACTGATATCGAAACTATTAATTATGAGATCACTGGCAAAAAGAACATGATTGATGATGCTAAGACATTAATGAAAAAATATACCGAACAACAAAAAAATGTTCGTAACAGTAGAGAGTTTAACTCTATTACTAAAGAGGTTGAATTTCAAGAATTAGAAATTCAACTTGCTGAAAAAAATATCAAAGAATTTAAAGCTCAAATAGACCAAAAGAAATCTGTGATTTCTAATACTAAAGAGCGTTACTCAGATCGCGAAACTCACTTAAAGCATAAAAAGAGTGAATTAAGTGCTATTCTAGCAGAAACTGAAAAAGAAGAAAAAGCTCTTTTAATTAAATCTGATGAGTATCAAAAAAATATTGAAGAACGTTTAGTTACTGCATATAAACGTATCAGAAATAACGTTAAAAACGGTTTAGCTGTTGTTGCTATTGAAAGAGGTGCTTCTGGTGGTTCTTTCTTTACTATTCCACCTCAGGTGCAAGTAGAAATAGCTTCTCGTAAAAAAATTATTACTGATGAGCACAGTGGTCGTATATTAGTAGATCCTGTTTTAGCAGAAGAAGAGCAAGAAAAAATGCAAACTCTTTTTTCTAAACTTTAATACAAAATACATTCCATAAAAAAACCATCTACATTTTGTAGATGGTTTTTTTTATTCAAGAAATTCTATATATTTTAAAGCAAGCTCAAGATGTAATTTTCCACCTCTGTGCTATCCCATTTTTCTTCAATAGCATCAAGCTTCATTACTTTCTGCATAATTTCCTCTTGAAAATCACCTTCTGCTAGCGCCTCTGCATATGGTTTATCAGAAAAAGTAACTCTTGAATATGCAGGAACCCATTTTTCTGGATGTTTTGATGCAAAATATTTCTCTATCTTTTTTTGAAGTAAAAATTTTGGATCTGCAGTTTTACTGCTCATTTCCACAAAATTTCGATAACTAAGTTCTGCTATAGCATCTGCATTAGGCTTTCTAATATTCTCATATTCTGAAAATATAGAACGCCAATCATCTCCATGTTTTTTTATAATTTCATTCAATGTAAATATATCTTCAAAACCTGCATTCATACCTTGCCCATAAAACGGGACTACGGCATGTGCCGAGTCGCCTACTAAAGCAACCTTATCCCAATATGTCCAAGGAAAACATTTCATAGTTACCATTGCACTTGTTGGGTTCTTGAAAAAATCATCTGTTATATTTTCAATATCATGCCTCACGTTCGGAAAGTGAGTTTTAAAGAAGTTTTTAGCTTCTTCTTTAGTCTTAATATTTTCAAAAGAGATATCACCTTCAAAAGGCATAAAAAGTGTACACGTAAAGCTACCGTCTAAATTTGGCATTGCAATCAACATAAACTTTCCTCTCGGCCATATATGAAAAGAATTTTTATCTAATTTGTGTGTACCATCATCATTGGGCGCAATAGATAATTCTTTATAACCTACATCAATAAAATCTTGAGAATAATCAAACCTACTACGTCTTTGCATTTTATGGCGAACTCTAGAAAAAGCTCCATCGCAGCCAAATATCAAATCGTATTTATACTCTTGCCATTCTCCTTTTTCGGTTTCTCCGGTATACAACTTAGCCTCAGGTAAGTCTACATCCCAAACTTTTTCTTCAAATCTAAACTCTACACCAGCTTCTTCTGCTAAATCAATCATCTTACGATTTAATACGCCTCGAGAAATTGACCATATAGCCTCGCCTTCTTTACCATACTTCTGGTAATATTCTGGCTTACCATTTACATGCATTGCACGCTTATCTAAAGGAATTGCAATTTCTTTAATTTCAGAGTCAATACCGGCTTCTTCTAAAGCATTCCATCCTCTATTACTCATTGCTAAATTTATAGAACGACCCGAAAATTTGATATTTCGAATATCAGGTCTACGATCGAAAACTGTAATTTTATGACCAAATTTCTTAAGATATATTGCCAATAATGACCCCACTAAACCTGAACCTATTATTGCAATTTCTTTTGGTGTGTATTTCATCTAATTGTTAAAATATAAGAGGCTATAAATTTACTAAAATAGATTCACTCTATCTTATATATTACATTTTAGATGAGCTCTAATACCATAAAGCTTTACTTTTTAATTTATTATCACAAAAATTAAAAAATAATCATCAATTAAAACAATGGTCAATTTCCTCTTTTTCAAACAAAAAGAGAATTTGTTGAACATTAATTAAGGTTTCATTTCCCTTAAATAAACATTTTTTTCAACAACCAAAACACTTGTTAAAACTTAAAAAAATAAACATTCAAAAGACTAATCACCAACAATTTAAAAGTAGTTCAAAGAAAATAAAAGTAGTTCATCGATTTTACACTTTACTATCTTAAATGCACATATCAGATTAAAAATACACTTAAACGAATTGAAGGTCTTTAATCGATAATAGGCGTTATCAATAGAAAAAATTAACAAAATATTTTTAACATATCTTTTATTTGTACCTCAATAAAAACCTACTGATCATCAAATAACACTTCAAATTTTTCGGAAACGATTATCTCCCAAATATTTTAGCCTATGCATAATTTTACTCCAAATCGACATTACAAGAAAAAACCTACCGGACTTATCCGTCTTTTAATTTTATTCTTATTTTTAGGTTTTAGCACAACTATTTTTTCACAAGGAATTAATACTGGTGTTACATTTAATTGGGCTGACAACCAATCTAATAATGACGATCCTGCTACAATAGCTACGATTACTATTAACGGATTTGATTATACCACTTTTGTAGTACCCTCTTCATATGAACTAACTTCAGTTGGACCTAGTGGCCATTCAGAAAATGTTATTAATAAAAATGGTAGTGAAATTGTTAGCGGAAGTGACAGTAGCAACTGGAGTGATGAAGCTATACTTGCTTACCAATCTCTAAACTTAAACCATTATTTTGAATCCTATAATAATGGAGATGATTTTTGTGAAGATTCTAGTAAGGTAAATACAACAAATTCTCAAGTACAAACTATTCGTTACAACCCAGGTATTCCATCAAATGCAGATGGGATTTTAGCTGTTACAGAAAGAGCTGGAAATAACTGTTTATATGTTGAAATGTATGGGACACCAGTTGGTGGTGGAGCTGAGCAATTGTTAGGTACTACATTTATTAGAAATGGAAACCGAATGGGAAGTGCTGGCCCACAAGCCCCACCAAACACTGCCACTTCTGATTATTGGAATAGTGGTAGAGTTAATGATAATGGATCTGCTATTGGTATAGCCATGTATGAACTATCTAGCATTGCACCTACAGGATCTATAATAACATCAATAAAATATATTGGTGCAACCCAAGATCATGGTGATGGTAAATTTTTCCTTTTGCAAACATATGCTATAGATGATACATTTGATACGGACTTCGAAAAAGTATTTAATGGCAATGTTGCTACCAATGACAATACTCCAGTAGGTTCTGTTTATACAGAAAACTCTTCTCCTTCAAATGGGTCTCTATCAGTTAATACTGATGGTTCTTTTTCATATATACCAAATGCTGGATTTATAGGTACAGATACTTTCACAGTTCAAGTATGTTTACCTGCTCCAAACCAATCTGTTTGCGACACATCAACAGTTAGTATAACTGTTAACCCAAGCCCTTCTGAACTTTCAATTAATGATGCTTCAGCTGTTGAGGGTGATAATTTAGTTTTTACAATCACAAACCCTAGTCCTGCAAACCAACCTATTGTAATTAATTTAGCATATTCAAACAATACAACAACAAATGCTGATTATAATGGTCCTACAACTGTAACTCTACCTGCTAACGCTAGTAGTGTTTCCTTTAATGTAGCTGCTATTGATGATGACTGGGTAGAGGCTACACAGCAAAATTTTAGTATTAATATTAGCACCTCAAGCTCTTTAGCAACAGTTGATGATGGCGAAGGTATAGGAACTATAATTGATACCGATATTGCATACGTAACAGGTGGTAATTATGATATTACTGAAGGTGGAACAATACAATATCGATTATTTTTATCGACTGATACAAATTCTAGTGGCCAACAATATGTAGGTATAGAAGAGTCTTATAATATTGATTTTAATGTTTTAGAAGATGCTACATCTACACATCCTGCAACTAACGGATTAGATTTCAATGGTTTTAATACTACCGTTTCTTTTCCTCGTAATTCTGCAGCAGGTACTGAAATTTTCATTCCAATCCCTACTATTGATGATGAATTAGTAGAATCATCTGAAGAGTTTCATGGTATAAAATCTAGAAATAGCGCTGAAGCAACTAAATACGGTTCTGGACCTTCTAGAGTTGGTATAAACACGGAAAAAAGTGCGCTTAGAATACACGACAATGATGTTGCTATTATAATTGTTGAAAGTTTAATGGTTAAAGAAGATGTTGGAAGTATTCCTTACACATTTACGCTTGATGGCACTACTCAAAATCCTTTTAATATCAACTATACATTAAGTAACGGAAGTGCAATACAACCATCTGATTATACTGGTAATTCTGCTACACTAACTTTTAGCGGTACAGATAGGCAAATTTTAACTGAAAATTTCAGTATTAACGATGATACAGTTGCTGAGAATACCGAACAATTTTTTGTTTCACCTAGCTACACAGGTACAGCACCATTATTCGCTAATGCTCTTGCTCCAAATATCATTTTTTCATTATCAAATCCAATTATTATAATTGAAGATAACGATAACGATAATGATAATGATGGTATCGATGATATTACTGATTTAGATGATGATAATGATGGTATTACTGATGCTAATGAAGCCGAAGAATGCATCAACGATGATTATTTTGCATGGGAATTTAATTCTCCAAGCGGAACAAAAACAAATGATTTTGTTCAGAACCCTGCTATTACAAACTGGCTTACATCAAACATTTCAAATGTTAGTGTTGGTAGTGGTTTAAACAGTGCAACGCCTGGGTCTGAATTACAGTTAACAAGCTTAAGTTCTGATAACTATGTAGATGCTCGCCAGCAAAGTGAGTATGTTGAAGTTAGCTTTACGACTGCATCTAATCTAATTAGCCCTACTATTGAACGTATGGGGCTAAACTGGTATAGAAATTCTGATGGTACCACTGTAGGTAATGCTTATGATGCTGCTATAGCAATATCAAAAGATAATTTTGCAACCTCAGTATTATTAAATTCTGATATTCGTATTCACTACCCAAGCGATGGTATTTCTGAATTTTTCGATTTAACACCTATAGGAGTTAAATTCAATCTTGAAGAAAACACAACATATACCGTTCGTATTTATGCATATAATCAACAAAATGATGGAAATGTATCCTATTCTGTTTTTGATGATTTTGCAGTACGCGTGTCTTCATGTCTTGAACAAAATACAGACGGAGATAGCTTACCTGATCACTTTGATAATGATAGTGATGGTGATGCTTGTGTTGATGCAATTGAAGCAGGTCATACTGATCCTGATGCTGATGGTTATTTAGGAAATTCTCCTGTAAGTGTTGATGCTACTGGTTTAGTTACTGGTCAAGGAGGATATACAGGAAACCATTCTAGAGTTATTACGCCTAACCAAATAGTTAGTGTAACCACACAACCAGTTGATGCTATTGTTCTTAATAATGGTTCAACTTCTTTTACTGGTGCCTTTTCAGGAACTGGATTAACGTATCAATGGTTGGTAAGTACTGATAATGGTGCTTCTTGGAATGCAATCACCAATGGCGGTATATATAGTGGAGCTACTACTACGACTTTAAACCTGACTAATATAACAACTACTTATAATTCATATGAATATCAATTAGTCGCTACAGATAGTGAAAATTTATGTTCGCCTGAAACTAGCACAAATAAAGCTACCTTATATGTTGCTCCTGAGTTAAGTATTAATAATGCATCAGCTATCGAAGGTAATGCTATTACATTCACAATTACAGCGTCTAATACAATTCCGCAAGACATTGCTCTAGATTTGACTTACACAAATAATACAACAATTAATAGTGATTATTCGGGGCCTACTAATTTAATTTTAAGCGCTAATTCAACTACTGTAACTTTTGATGTTGCGACAATTGACGATAGCTTTATTGAACCTACGGAAACATTTAATGTTATTCTAAGTCACAATGATGGTATAGCTACATTTACAGATAACACAGGTATAGGTACTATTACTGACAACGACAATGCAGCGCCTGGTGATGGTATTGCTTTTTCTAATGCTACATACAGTACATTAGAAGGTGATGCAACTAGCGAAAATGTTACACTTTCTTTTGAGGTTACTTATACAGGTGATATTCCTGCAGGTGAAACTGTTTCTGTTGACTACCAAACAGCTGAAGGATCTGCAACCTATGCTAATGACTTTACAGAGAATAATGGTACCTTACAATTCACGAACAGTTCTAAATCTCAATCTGTAGCTATCGAAGTTACAGAAGATACCGTTATAGAATCTGATGAAAACTTTACAGTTCTTTTAAATAATATTTCAACAGCTAACGGTTTTGTTACTGGTTTTGTTGATGGTGCTACGTCTAACACGGCCACTGCTACTATCATTAATGATGATAATGCAGCGCCTGGTGATGGTATTGCTTTTTCTAATGCTACATATAGTACGTTAGAAGGTGATGCAACTAGCGAAAATGTTACACTTTCTTTTGAGGTTACTTATACAGGTGATATTCCTGCAGGTGAAACTGTTTCTGTTGACTACCAAACAGCTGAAGGATCTGCAACCTATGCTAATGACTTTACACAGAATAATGGTACCTTACAATTCACGAACAGTTCTAAATCTCAATCTGTAGCTATCGAAATTACAGAAGATACCGTTATAGAATCTGATGAAAACTTTACAGTTCTTTTAAATAACATTTCAACAGCTAACGGTTTTGTTACTGGTTTTGTTGATGGAACTACGTCTAACACGGCTACTGCTACTATTATCAATGATGATAATGCAGCGCCTGGTGATGGTATTGCTTTTTCTAATGCTACATATAGTACGTTAGAAGGTGATGCAACTAGCGAAAATGTTACACTTTCTTTTGAGGTTACTTATACAGGTGATATTCCTGCGGGTGAAACTGTTTCTGTTGACTACCAAACAGCTGAAGGATCTGCAACCTATGCTAATGACTTTACACAGAATAATGGTACCTTACAATTCACGAACAGTTCTAAATCTCAATCTGTAGCTATCGAAGTTACAGAAGATACCGTTATAGAATCTGATGAGAATTTTACAGTTCTTTTAAACAACATTTCAACAGCTAACGGATTTGTTACTGGTTTTGTTGATGGTGCTACGTCTAACACGGCTACTGCTACTATCATTAATGATGATAATGCAGCGCCTGGTGATGGTATTGCTTTTTCTAATGCTACATATAGTACGTTAGAAGGTGATGCAACTAGCGAAAATGTTACACTTTCTTTTGAGGTTACTTATACAGGTGATATTCCTGCGGGTGAAACTGTTTCTGTTGACTACCAAACAGCTGAAGGATCTGCAACCTATGCTAATGACTTTACACAGAATAATGGTACCTTACAATTCACGAACAGTTCTAAATCTCAATCTGTAGCTATCGAAATTACAGAAGATACCGTTATAGAATCTGATGAAAACTTTACAGTTCTTTTAAATAACATTTCAACAGCTAACGGTTTTGTTACTGGTTTTGTTGATGGAACTACGTCTAACACGGCTACTGCTACTATCATTAATGATGATAATGCAGCGCCTGGTGATGGTATTGCTTTTTCTAATGCTACATATAGTACGTTAGAAGGTGATGCAACTAGTGAAAATGTTACACTTTCTTTTGAGGTTACTTATACAGGTGATATTCCTGCAGGTGAAACTGTTTCTGTTGACTACCAAACAGCTGAAGGATCTGCAACCTATGCTAATGACTTTACACAGAATAATGGTACGTTACAATTCACGAACAGTTCTAAATCTCAATCTGTAGCTATCGAAGTTACAGAAGATACCGTTATAGAATCTGATGAGAATTTTACAGTTCTTTTAAATAACATTTCAACAGCTAACGGTTTTGTTACTGGTTTTGTTGATGGTGCTACGTCTAACACGGCCACTGCTACTATCATTAATGATGATAATGCAGCGCCTGGTGATGGTATTGCTTTTTCTAATGCTACATACAGTACATTAGAAGGTGATGCAACTAGTGATAATGTTACACTTTCTTTTGAGGTTACTTATACAGGTGATATTCCTGCGGGTGAAACTGTTTCTGTTGACTACCAAACAGCTGAAGGATCTGCAACATATGCTAATGACTTTACACAGAATAATGGTACGTTACAATTCACGAACAGTTCTAAATCTCAATCTGTAGCTATCGAAATTACAGAAGATACCGTTATAGAATCTGATGAAAACTTTACATTTCTTTTAAATAACATTTCAACAGCTAACGGTTTTGTTACTGGTTTTGTTGATGGAACTACGTCTAACACGGCTACTGCTACTATCATTAATGATGATAATGCAGCGCCTGGTGATGGTATTGCTTTTTCTAATGCTACATATAGTACGTTAGAAGGTGATGCAACTAGTGAAAATGTTACACTTTCTTTTGAGGTTACTTATACAGGTGATATTCCTGCAGGTGAAACTGTTTCTGTTGACTACCAAACAGCTGAAGGATCTGCAACCTATGCTAATGACTTTACACAGAATAATGGTACGTTACAATTCACGAACAGTTCTAAATCTCAATCTGTAGCTATCGAAATTACAGAAGATACCGTTATAGAATCTGATGAAAACTTTACATTTCTTTTAAATAACATTTCAACAGCTAACGGTTTTGTTACTGGTTTTGTAGATGGAACTACGTCTAACACGGCTACTGCTACTATCATTAATGATGATAGTGACTCATCATTAGGTGTTCAGTTTGATGTTACGTCGATTGATGTTAATGAAGATGCTGGTACAGTTTCTTTAAACGTTGTTCTAAATGCTGATGTGCAAGATGAATTCACGGTAGAATTCTATACCACTAACGGTACTGCTGTTGATGGTTTAGATTATTCAGGTATTGCTCAAAACACACAAACAGTAACTTTCGGAAGTACTAATAATAATACTCAAGTAATTACAATTGCTATTATAGATGATATTGCAATAGAAAATGTTGAAAACTTCTCAGTGATATTAACGAACATATCTACTGACGTGGTAAACATTTTAGCTAATGATACCGCTAATGTTAACATCATTGATAATGATGGCAATGAAAATTACCCTGAAGATATTACAATAGAATCATGTGATACTATTCCTGATGCTGAAGATATCACATCTAATAGCACTTGTTTAATCACAGTAACATATTCAGAAAATATTGAAGGTCAAGATGATGATTGTGCAATTGAATATACGATAACAAGAACTTGGGTTATTACTGATTGCGTAGGTAATGTGCGTACACATATTCAGGTTATTACAATAGAAGACACTGTTGCACCAACGTTTGTTGAAAACATACCTCAAGATATTACTGTTGCTTGTAACGAAGTTCCCGATGCTGCTATTTTAACTGCAGTTGATACGTGTGATACGGATATTGATGTTGTTTTTGAAGAAACAGCGACTAACGATCGTAATTGTGCCACTGGTTATGTAATAACAAGAACCTGGACAGCGTCAGATTGTGCCGGAAATACAACAACTACTACACAAACAATAACGGTGCCTCCTACTGGGCCAATTACATCTAGTCCTTATGACAAAGAAGTAACTATCATTTGTGGTGATGAAATTCCTGATGTACCACAACTTACATTCTCTGGTGGTTGTGACAATTTTGATGTTGTATTTTCTGAAGAAATTCAAAATGCTTCAGACACAACTAATGATTATATGATTATTAGATCATGGATTGTAACTGATTCATGTAATAATACTGAAACATTTGAGCAGATTATTTTTGTAATGCAACCTCAACTTGAAGAAGTGTTTATTGATATTTGTGTTGAAGATGACGCTATTGATTTGATAAACTTCTTACCTGCAGGTTTTGATACTAATGGTCAGTTTGTATTAATCAGTGGAAACACCACAATTGAAGGAAGTATATTTAACCCTGCCGATTTAGAAATTGATGAATACAAAATAGAGTATAGCTCTACTGACGGTACTTGTAAATATTATGTAGATTTTACAATTATTACAAATAGTGATTGTGTTACTTGTGATGCTAGTAAAATAATTACTTCTAAAGCAGTAACACCAAACAACGATGGCAGAAATGATACTTTTGAAATTACAGGAGTTGAATATTGCAACTACACTTTTGATGTAATGATATTTAACAGATGGGGTAATAAAGTTTATGAAGGTAAAGATTACCAAAACGATTGGGGAGGTTTTGCACCTAACAAATCATTTGGTAGCTCAACACATTTGCCAACAGGTACGTATTACTTTATTATAAATATAAATGGATCAGACTTAGAACCTCTAAACGGTTATATATATGTAAGTACTGAATAAAAAAATACTCATGAAATTTTAAAAATAGCCATTACCACTTCAATAACAGAAGTAGTAATGGCTATTTTATTTATAGACTCTAACATATACATCTATAGAACTTTACACTTCATCGACACACGTGTATCAGAACGAATTTTAACAGTCATTAAACAACTATTTTACTTAAAAAAGTAAGTAAACGCTTTCTTTGTAATGAGTATTAAACCCAAGTAATAATACTTTAAGAAACTTGACTTAACCTAAAAAAAAATGAAGATTCACAAAGAGTATCTAATTGCTATTACCTTGTTTATAGGGTTAGTTTCTAACGCGCAACAATTACCTCAATTTACTCAGTACATGTACAATACAATCTCTGTAAACCCTGCTTATGCTGGTAGTAGAGAAGCTTTAAATGTTACTGCTTTACATAGAAATCAATGGGCTGGTTTAGAAGGCAACCCACAAACAACTACCCTATCCATTCATTCACCTATAAAGAACGAAAAAATAGGTATTGGTTTTTCTTACATCCGTGATGATTTGGGTGATGAAAGTTCTAATTATATCTATGGTGATTTTTCATACACTGTTCTTTTAACTAGTGAAGTAAAAATGTCTTTTGGTTTAAAAGCTGGTTTTACAAACTATAACCTTAATGACCCAGATGTGTTTGATATGGCTACAAGCAATACAAGCCTATGGAATCCAAATTTTGGAGCTGGTTTTTTTATTGGCTCTAACAGATGGTACGGAGGTATATCTGTTCCAAGAATTTTAAATACAGACTTAAATGAAGGTGAGTTTACGAATCTTGAACGTAATAGTTACTATGCAATTGGAGGGTTAGTTTTTGATGTTTCTGAAAATACAAAGTTCAAGCCTACAGTAATTACAAAGTTCACTAACGG
The DNA here is from genome assembly GCF_019021925.1 of Cellulophaga sp. HaHaR_3_176. NCBI lineage: Bacteria > Pseudomonadati > Bacteroidota > Flavobacteriia > Flavobacteriales > Flavobacteriaceae > Cellulophaga > Cellulophaga sp. HaHaR_3_176. Next base: position 271,891 of record NZ_CP058990.1, on the reverse strand, counting down.
AGCGCCTGTAACTTATGATTTAACGGCTAGTTTTTTGTTTCATGAAAAGTTTTGGTTAGGTGCTTCTTACAGATTTAATGATGCTTCTAATTTTGGAGCTATGGCAGATTATCAAATTTCTAAAGATTTCAGAATTGGGTATGCCTACGATTTACCAACAAGTGCTGTTCGTGCTTATACTGGCGGTACCCATGAAATAATACTTATATACGAATTTAAAAAACCATCAAAAGGTCCTATTAAATCTCCTAGATATTTCTAAAAACCAATTACTTATAAAAGTATAAACTAACGTTTTGACTTTTAATTAAAAATAAAAAAATGTTCTCATGGCACTCAAAAAAATGAACATATCAAAAAATATAATCTTATTCGCTGGCTTATTATTTTTCCAAAGTCAATTTTCAATTGCACAATTGGGTATTCAAAAAAAAGCGGATTATTATTTTAGTCAATTTTCATACATCAAAGCTATTGGTGAATATGAAAAGATGGTTGAAGATGACAGAAACACGCAATATGCACACCAACAACTTGCAGAATGTTATTTATTAATTAGAGATTTTAAAAAATCTATTCCGCATTTTGAAGCGGTAATAAACGATCCTATGCTTCCTCCTGATTATTATTTTAAATACGGAATGGCTTTATACAGTGATGGCCAAAGAAAAGAAGCTGAAAAGTGGTTGAAAAAATATCGAAAATTTAATAAAAATGATTCTAGAGTTGATCGATTTTTAAAAGATGGAAACTTAGCTTCTATTGTTTTTAATAGTAGACAACGTTATGATGTAGAGTCTGTTTCATTTAACTCTAGCGAGAGTGATTTTGGAGTTTTTATTGACAAAGACAATCTATATTTTGCATCTTCTAGAATTGATAACTCTAATAAAGATGTATATGGTTGGAATGAAGAACCTTGGTTAGATATTTACCAGGTTAAAGAAAACAACCCGATGTCTGTGCCTAAAAAAATAGAAGGCGATATCAACACGAAATTTCACGAAAGTTCAATAACATTTTCAACAAATCATAAAGATAGTACTATCGTTTATTTCACTAGAAATAACTATTACGATAAAAAAGAAGGGTACGGTTCTAAAAAAGAAATAAATTTAAAAATTTATCGTGCTGCTTTGATAGATGGAGAGTGGAAAGTAAATGCCAACCTTAAAATAAATAGCGATTATTTCTCTACAGGTCACCCTACAGTTAATAAAGCGAGAACAAGAATTTATTACACGTCAGATAGACCTGGAGGCTATGGAGGTACAGACATTTACTATTCTGCTATTCATGAACGTGGCGGAATTATCGGAAACCCGGTAAATTTAGGACCAAAAGTAAATACAGAAGGAAATGAAATGTTTCCGTTTTTAAATGAAGAAGGTAAATTATTTTTCTCTTCAGACGGGCATGTTGGTTTTGGGCAACTCGATGTTTACTCTACGATATCAAATCAAGAAGATGAAATTGTCGATGTTATAAATTTAGGAACACCTATTAATAGCTCAAGCGATGATTTCGGATACTTTGGACACGCTAACGGAATTGATGGCTACATTAGCTCTAACAGAGATGGAGGAAAAGGTGGTGATGATATTTACAAATTTAAATTCACACCTTCTTTAGACCTTGAAGGCTATGTACATGATGGTATAAACAACCAACCTTTAGATAGTGTAGTTATAAAATTATTTGACCAAACAACAAATACTTTTGTAACCCAAACCACTACTGACAAGAATGGATACTACAGAATGCCTGTTAATAGAAAAGCAAATTATATGATGGAAGCGGTTAGAAGAACCCATCCTCATAAAAATATATTCTTCACCACTTCTAAAGTTAAAAATTCTGAGAAAATTATTCGTGAAGATTTTACTTTGGATCCTATTTTAGATTTGAAAACACTTGCTAACTTAAAAAAAATCTATTTTGATTTTAACAAAAGTGATATAAGGCCTGATGCTGCTTTAGAACTTGATAAGGTTGTTAAAGTTATGACAGAAACATACCCAGATTTAATAATTAAATTAGAAGCACATACCGACCCTGTTGGTAGTGACAGATACAACGATGCCCTTTCTGAAAGTAGAGCAAAATCTAGTTATGAATATTTAATAGCGCATGGGGTTTCTAAAGATCATATTCAATCTTATAAAGGTTATGGCAAAAGAAGAACTATAAATAAGTGTACTAGCAAACAAGATTGTACTCCTGAAGAATTAGAATTAAATAGAAGAACAGAGTTTCCTATTATTCAAATTAAAAAAGGTGTAATTGTATCTACAGCAAAATAAAATCACTCCATAAAATAAAAAAGTCCTTTACTAAATTAGTAAAGGACTTTTTTATTTATAATGTCTTTAGAATTTCTATTCTAAAATACCATCTACAATACCGTATGCGATAGACTCTTCAGCTCCCATCCAGTAATCTCTATCAAAATCTTTCATAACACGATCGTAATCTTGACCACAATTATCAGCTAGTATTCTTGCACTAAGCTCTTTTGTTTTAATAATCTCTTTAGCCTGTATTTCTATATTTGAAGCCTGACCTCTTGCCCCTCCACTAGGTTGGTGAATCATCACCTGTGCATGTGGTTGAATAAAACGTCTACCTTTTTTTCCAACAGATAAAAGTATAGATCCCATTGATGCTGCTAAACCAGTACAAATTGTCGAAACCGGACTTTTTAAAGATTTAATAGTATCATACATTGCAAAACCAGAAGTAACATAACCTCCAGGACTATTAATGTACAATTGTATCTCTTTATCGTTTTGCATATCTAAGTACAATAAACGATCAATAACATGCTTTGCAGAATCGTCATCAACCATTCCCCAAAGGAAGACCTTGCGCTCTTCTAACATTTTTTCGTCTATAGCCTCTTGTATTTTTCCTTTTTTTGAACTCATTTTTTAAAATCTTATTGAATATCAAAATTAATCAAATTATCGGGATTTATAACGCTCAAAAACTTACCGATTTAAATTTTATACTATAAAAGCCGTTATCTTTGATTAAAAACGCTCAAAAATGAAAAAAATTACTAGCCTAGCACTTCTTTTTGTGCTTATAGTTGTTAGCTGCAAAGACGATAAAAAGCAAGAAGAAACTGCTGCTATTCCTAAGGTTGAAAAAACAATTTTAGAAAAGGTTGCTTTTGCTCATGGTTTTGAAAACTGGAAAAAAGTAAACGAAATAAAATTTACTTTTAATGTGGAAAGAGATACAACACACTTTGAGCGTGATTGGATTTGGCATATTAAAGAAAATGATGTGACTGCAAAAGATGCTAAAGAAACCATTAGATATAATAGAAATTTGTTAGATAGTATTACTAAAAAAACAAATGGAGGTTTTATAAATGATAAGTTTTGGTTGCTTGCTCCTTACCAATTAATTTGGGATCAAAACAATTTTAAATACGAACATGCAACCACTACTGAAGCTCCAATAAGCAAAAATCAAATGCAAAAACTTACTATTGTTTATAGCAATGAAGGTGGTTATACGCCAGGTGATGCTTATGACTTTTATTTTAACGATGACTACATCATAAAAGAATGGGTTTTTAGAAAAGGAAACCAGACAGAACCTTCTATGGCTACAACTTGGGAAGATTACAAAGAGTTAAATGGTTTGAAAATTGCACAAACACATAAAAATGCAGAAGGCAATTTTAATTTACACTTTACAGGTTTAGAAGTAAAGTAATAATTTTAGGAGCTTCTTTTTTTAAAATAAAAGAAGCTCCTAGTATCAAATAGTAAATTTAAACTAGCAAAAATCCAAGCTGGCCTAAAATAACGAGGGTAGAGAGAATTAGCCTTAGTGATTTCATTTAAAATTTAGCTGTTTGTTATCTACTTCTCTAAAATGCCTTTCTTTAAAAGCTGACCAAATCGGTACATATCTTCATAAGAGCAATAAAATGGTGCTGGCGCTAAACGAATTACATTCGGTTCTCTCCAATCGGTAATTACGCCATTTTTCATTAAAAAATCGAATAACTCTTTTCCGTGTCCGTGTAAAAAAACAGATAACTGGCAACCTCTATCTGCAGGTGTAATAATCTCAAAAGAGCCATCTACCTCAGCATCAATTTCATGAAGTATAAACTCTAAATAAGCTACAATTGTAGTTCTTTTTTCAATTAAAACTTCCATACCTACTTCTTCAAACATTTCTAAAGAGGCTAAATAAGGTGCCATCGCTAAAATGGGTGCATTACTAATTTGCCAAGCATCAGCATTTTCCATTGGCTCAAACTCTGGTTTCATTAAAAACCGAGTTTCTTTTTTAGTTCCCCACCAGCCTTCAAATCTAGGTATGTCTTCTTTTCCTAAATATTTTTCATTTATGTATATCCCAGAAGCGTGCCCTGGGCCACTATTCATATACTTATAACTACACCAAGCAGCAAAATCTGCTCCCCATTCGTTTAATTTAAGAGCCACATTACCTACACCATGAGCCAAATCCCAACCTACAAAAGCACCAGCATCTTTACCCGCTTTTGTAATGGTTTCCATATCAAAAACTTGCCCGTTATAATAGTTTACACCGCCTATTAAAACTAATGCCAATTCGTCTCCAACTTCTTTAATTTTTGCTAAAACATCTTCTGTTCTCCAATGGTTTTCTCCTTCACGCTTTTTAACTTCAACAATAGCATCATCTGGGTTTAAACCGTGAAAGCGAACTTGACTTTTAAGCATATATTGATCAGACGGAAAGGCCTTTTCTTCACATAAAATTTTAAATCTTTTTTGAGTAGGTCTGTAAAAGGAAACCATTAATAAGTGCAGATTTACAGATAAGGTATTCATTACCGAAACCTCTTCCGTTTTTGCACCTACTACTTTTGCCAATGGCGCTGCCAATCGTTCATGATAATCCCACCAAGATTTATCGGCATGAAAATGACCTTCTACAGCCAATTCTGCCCAATCAGTCATTACTTCATCAACAAACTTTTTTGTTCGCTTAGGTTGCAAGCCTAGTGAGTTTCCTGTAAAATAAATTACTTGCTTACCATTTACTTTCGGAAAATAAAACTCATCTCTATACGAATGTAATTTATCTTCTTTATCTAATTTTTGAGCAAACTCTAAAGTGTTCTGAAACTCCATGGACAATTTTCTTTTTTTCAAAATTACGATTTCAAATTTAATTTAAGTGATGGGTATTTGTAGAAGATTGCTCCAAACGCATTTCAATAATATGCTTTTTAAAACCTACTTTTTCATAAGCCTTTATTGCAGCTATATTATCATTATAAACAGTAAGGCGTATTTCAAAAATTCCTTGTGCATTTGCCCATTTTTTTAAATCATCTATAATTAAAGCATTAATACCTTTACCTCTATAATCGAGGTCTACATACATAAAATGAAAGTTTGCATAGGTGTCATGTTCTAAATAATTACTTGCATTTTTAATAACTCCAAAACCACTGCCTACTATCTTTTCACCATCTGTAGCAACTACAACTTTACTATTTGTATCTGAGAGTAAGGTTTCAATATCATAATAACTAATTGGGTCTGCAGCCAAAGTAACATCAAAAGGGCGTTCTGCTTTTACAATACTTTGTTCAAAATTTAAAAGAATAGGCAAATCATTTAATGTTGCAGTCCGAATACGTATATCACTCATTTACAAAATAGTTTTTTTCAAGTTACTATTTAATATCTATTTTTGCCAAAATAACACTCATGCATTTTCTATCACCTTTATTAGAGGATTACATTGCCAATAGTTCTGAAAACGAACCTGAAGTTTTAAAAGAACTTACGCGCGAAACACACCTAAAAGTAATTCAACCTCGAATGATTACGGGTCATTTTCAAGGTAGAGTATTAAGTATGTTTTCAAAACTGCTAAACCCTAAGCATATTTTAGAAATTGGCACCTACACTGGCTACTCTGCAATATGCCTTGCTGAAGGTTTACAAAAAAATGGTGCATTACACACTATTGATGTAAATGAAGAATTAAACAGTATGCAACGCCGTTATTTTGACAAAAGCGGATTCGGAAACCAAATAATACAACATACAGGTGATGCATTACAGGTGATCCCCGAATTAGATATAATATTTGATTTGGTTTTTATTGATGCGCAAAAAACAAGTTACGATTTGTATTTTGAAGCTGTTATGAAAAAGGTTAGGCCTGGTAGTATTATATTATCTGACAATGTACTTTGGTCTGGGAAAGTGGTAGAGCCTTTAGACCCAAAAGATAAAGCCACTAAAATTTTATTAGATTATAATAAAAAACTAAAAGAAGACCCTAGAGTAGAAACCGTTTTATTACCTGTTAGAGATGGCTTAACGATGAGTCGTGTGCTATAAACCTAAGGTAAATAGCAACAAAAAGGTTTGCAGATAAGATGCCTACAGTGGCTCCTGTAATTAAATCTACTGGATAATGTACACCTACATAAATACGGCTAAAGGCTAAAAAAAATGGCCATATATAAAATACCCATACCCACTTGTATTTATGTTTTAAAAACAAGACTATTATTGTTGTTAAGGAGAATGAAAAAGCAGAATGGCCTGAAAAAAAACTGAATCCGTTTGATGCTTTTACGATGCGTATTAATGTATTTATATTTTCGTCGATACTAGGTCGCAACCTACCCACCCACTCTTTAGTGATGCCTGTTAATGCTAAAACAAAAATTAGCATTAGAAATACAGTGGCAAATTTTCGCCAGTCTTCTTTGTTGGGTTTTTTAGTAAGTAACAGGTAAGCAAATAATACGTAAAGAGGAATCCAAGTAGAAATATTTGTCGCAAAGCTCCAAAAGTGATCGTATTTTTCAATACCGAGACTATTCAAATAAATAAAAGTTTCCCTATCCCAGGTTAACAATTTTTCGAGCATATATTACTTTCTCTTAATTACGCCAGTAACTTCATTAACGCTTTCTTTAACCTTTTCTATTTCTTTTTTAATATCCTTAGTGAAGTTTGTATCAATTCCTTGCTTGTCAGCACTTTTCTGTATTTCTTGCTTAATATCTTCTGTAGCATCTTTTAGTTGACGCATACCTTTCCCTAAACCTTTTGCTATATCAGGAATCTTATCGGCTCCGAAGACCATAACCACTATAAACATGATGAAGAATATCTCTGCACCACTGATAAATAAAAACATAGTCGTATACATGATACAAATATAAAGAGAAGTTTGTGAGTGTAATAAAAAAAATACGAAAACCTACATGCTATATTTAAACATTTAACAAATAAGAAACCCCATTTTCGAATGTATCGAAAATGGGGTTTAAACAACTATTTTAAAATAATCTTCTTAGTTTTTTTGACTTCCTTTAAATTTATCAAAATCAGACTGAACATCTTTTTTAGGCCAAGAGTTATTTGTAGTATCAATATCAGCAGTTTCTGCCTTCGGATCTACGACTACACTTACCAACTCTTTTTGTAATGATAATACATAAGAAATCTCTTTATCATTCTTTCTCCAAATTTCAGCTGGGTAGGTAATTGTTTCCATTGTACCATCACCATACGTGTACTCTACAATAAGTGGCATTGGTATACCACCTGGCTTGTTAAAAGTAACTTCGTAAAAGAATTTAGGCTCTTTAACTGCTGCTCTTTCTTCAGCAGTCATGTTATCCATCATAAATTCTTTTAAAGGCTTAGAAATTTCTGATGGTAATTTACCATTCGATTTTTCATTATAATCTTCTGTACCTTCTTCAGCTAAATACACTAATGGTGGTAAATCTTTTATATTCTGATTTCTTGCCGCTGCATATTCTTTCATTTTTGCAGTTGGCTTATCAGATACTACATATTTTTTAACACTTGAAACACCTATATCTACAAATTCAGTACTGTAGAACCAGCCTCTCCAATAGTAATCTAAATCTACTGCCGAAGCATCTTCCATTGTTCTAAAGAAATCTTCAGGACTAGGGTGCTTAAACATCCATCTGTGAGCATATGTTTTAAAAGCATGGTCAAATAACTCTCTACCCATTACTGTTTCTCTTAAAATATTTAATGCTGTTGCTGGCTTACCGTATGCATTGTTCCCTAATTGATAAACATTTTCAGGATTTGACATAATTGGAGCAATAAAATCTTGATCACCACTCATGTAGTCTACAATTTTAGATGGCTCACCTCTTCGTGATGGGTATTTATCATTTGGAGCAATTGCTTCAGGAAATGCTTCTCCGAATTCTTGCTCTGCCATGTATTGCATAAAAGTATCTAAACCTTCATCCATCCAACCCCATTGGCGTTCATCAGAATTTACAATCATTGGAAAAAAGTTATGACCTACTTCATGTATAATCACACTAATCATCCCGTATTTTACTCTATCAGAATAGGTACCATCTTTTTCTGGTCTACCGTAGTTCCAGCAAATCATCGGGTACTCCATACCTTGGTTTTTTGCATGTACCGATATTGCTTTTGAATATGGGTAATCAAAAGTATGTGCAGAGTACGAACGTAATGTATGTGCTACTGCTTTTGTAGAATACTCTTCCCATAATGGGTTACCTTCTTTAGGGTATAAAGAAACCGCCATAGACGTTTTTCCATTTCCTAATTTTACATTTTGCATATCCCAGATAAACTTACGAGAGGTTGCAAAACCGTAATCTCTAACATTTTTAGCCTTAAACTTCCATGTTTTTGTTTTTTCAGAAAAACCTTTTTCTGCTGCTTCTGCTTCTGCTTGTGTTACAATTATAACTGGCTTATCAAAAGATTTTTTAGCCATTTCATAACGGCCAATCATTTCTTTAGAAAAAACATCTTTCATGTTTTGTAAATCTCCTGTTGCATCTAAAATATGATCTGCAGGTACTGTAATATTTACATCGTAATCACCAAATGGTAAAGCAAATTCGCCGTTACCCCAAAATTGGTGGTTCTGCCATCCTTCAACATCGCTGTATACTGCCATTCTAGGAAAGAATTGTGCAATTACATAGGCGCGGTTACCATCTTCCGGAAAAAACTCATAACCAGATCTTGCTCTATCAACAGTATGATCAGGTATGTTATAATTCCATTTTACAGAAAAAGAAATTTGATCTTTACTTTTTAATGGTGTTGGCAAATCAATACGCATCATGGTTTGGTTGATGGTATAAGGCAATGCCTTACCGTTTGAGTCTTTTACAAACTCGATATTAAAACCACCATCAAAATTTTCTTTCATATACGCTTTTGCAAAAGTTTCTACTGTATTTGCAACAGGTACTGATGATCCGTTTTTTAATTTAGCCTTAGTATCTTTTGTACGAACATTTTGATCTAACTGTAACCATAAAAACTCTAAATTATCTGGCGAGTTATTAATGTAGGTAATTGTTTCTTCTCCGTAGATTTTAGCATTCTTGTCGTCCAAAGTAATATCCATTTTATAATCGGCTTGTTGCTGATAATAATTTGGACCTGGAGCTCCTGATGCTGATCTGTATGTATTCGGAGTAGAAAACTCTTCATACATTTGTTTAAACTTATTTACATTGCCATGTGGCGCAGTTTTTTCTTTAGCATCTTGTTCTTGCGCGCTAAGTATAGTCGTCGCTACAAACAATAATGCCATAAAGCAATACTTGATCTTGTACATATATGAGATTAATTTAATTAGTCGTTGCGAAAAATAAAGCTTTTTTAAGAATCTATTAACGTATTTTTAGAAGTTTAACATTCCTTTATTATTTTCTCTACCTAATACGTAGCTTTTCTTTTCATTATTTAGCTTAAAATGAACAACATTCTGCTGCTCATCAAACATACCCGTTAATACCTCGTTTATGATTGCGATAGATTTTAGTGTAGCCATTTTAACATTTGCAACTTCTATGTAACAAACAATCACATCATTATCGTACTTTTTACCTATATATGTATATTCTTTCTGCGTTCCATCTAAAAAAACTAAAAACTTAGATTTCAGGTATTTTTCAACGTAATAATCAACATCTTCTATTTCTTTTTTAGTTGCCATTTTTGTAGAGACCTCATACCTTTCTTCAAGCGCTTTTTCTAAATCATCAATAAAAATACGCGTTGTAATTTGTATGGCTTCATCTTTATCTGAATACATAACATTGGTAACACTTACGTAAAATTTATGTGCTGCGGTAAATGCTATTAATGGCAATACTAGTAGTAATAGGCTTTTTTTTAATGTTTTCATTCTTTGTTATTATATCGTTTTTAAAACAAATGGTGTGCCAAAAATAAGTTATTCTACTTCGTTGTTCTCTAAAAAAGTAACACTCTTATCATCTAAAAAATTCCAAATTTTTAAAAGATCTTTTTCTTCCATTAAAGTTTTAAAAGTAGCATCTGTTTCGCAATAATATCTAAACTTATGTACATCAGAAGCTGGTATTTTTAAATCTCGCTCTAAAACATCATCTGGGTAATACGATATTAGTTCATCAATCAGAGCATCATTATCGTAATTCACAACGGCTTTTTCTAACATTGCTGTTCGTCCAGATATTCTATTTAATAATTTATGTGTATTAATTATAAAACCAATTGGCGTTACAATGAACATCACTCCCCTATCTGCTTCTTCTAGCTGAAGTTCTTCATGGGTTCTCTTTTTCATAAACGCATTAGGTAAACCTAATGATACTGATGTAACTACATCTTGTTTTAAATTATTTGCATCTTTTGATAAATCGCCCGATAAGTTATACGGCATAACCACTACTTCATCTAATGCATTTTCGGCCTCTTGCATTAGTACAACAATACTTTTTGTAGCTAATAAGGTTTGGGTGATGGTAAATTTTTTCTCTTGTAGTTGTATTGCTGAAAAAACGAGGGTATCATTTAAACGTACTGGTATCGAAAAATAACCATAGGCATCGGTAATTGTAGCTTTTTGGGTAGTCGTGTTTTGTACGTGAATACCATCTACATCATTATGCTCAACTTTTACATTACCTCGCAAAAAAACAGTTTGCTCTTGTGCATTGCTCACAAAACAAATGAGTATGCAAGTAAGTAGTACACTAAATTTGAGTTGGCTTGTCAAATGATATTTAGGTTAAAGGTTACTTCACTCCTTTTTAAAATCTGCTGCTGTTATATTAAAACCTTCTGGTGTTTCTATATTATTATTTTTTCGGTATAATACGCTTTTGTTGCGCAAAAACTCCCAAATCTTTATTTTATCATGTGTATCTACAATTCCTGGAAACCTAGGGTCTACTTCACAGAAGTACATAAAATCGTCAATTTTACCTTCTTCTATATTCAATTCGTTCTTGTAAGCATACTCCGAATAAAAATCACGAACACGTTCTGTTCTGGCATAAGTCTGCTCTCTTATCATACGCTCTCTAGTATCTTTTCGCCTACCTGTTAACATGTTTAATAATGCTGTGGGACTCAAAAAACCGCCAGATTTCGCTTGCATATAATCTCGTTCTGCTTTTGTTTTTCGGGTTACGAAAGAGTTTGGCAGCCCTAATGTTGATGCGACTATCACGGGCCTACCATTTTGTGCATCTCGCGATAAATCGCCCGATAAATTATAAGGCATTACCACAATTTCTTCAAGCACATTCATTGCAGGCTCTACATATATAACAATACTTTTTGTGGCTAAAATATCGGTAGTTACTACAATCTCTTTTCTTTTAAATTGTACTGCCGAAAATACCAAAGTATCATTAAGCTTTGCTTCTATTTTAAAATCACCATCAATATCTGTAATTGCAAATTTATCAGAAGTTATGTTTAATACATGTGTAGCTGCAACATCACCGTCGGCACTAGACACTTTACCACTAATTTCTTTATTGAATAAATCTTGAGCATTTACAACACCAACACCTATAAAAAAGCAAACAAAAAATAGTTTACTCATCTTCATTTATGCTCTTCTTAAATTCTTTACTCTGAGTTACTAAAAAATCAATCAATTCAAACTCATTTGTTTTTTTCAATAGCGATTGTTCTGGCAATCGAGAATCGCAATAATATAAAAAGGCGTTTATTTTATCTTGTGGTAATTGCAAATCGTTTACAAAAAAAGAATCGTCGTATACTTGGCGTAACACATCGCTAACCTTCATCTTCTTTTGCTCTACTACCTCGCCATTTTCGCCTTTTAATCCTTTAGCTATAGCTTTATAAATATTTTTTAGATTCAAACCGTTTTGCATACCGCGCTCTGCTTCTGACAAGGCTACATTTTCAACTTCGGTAGTACGGTCAATTTCATAAGTGTACTGTTTAAACTCTTCGTTTTTAAGTTTCAAAAAAGCTTCTTGGTTTTCTGGGCCAACAACCACCTCATCTAATTCGGTAACTTTTTCGTTTACTTCTACAACCAACCTATTGTTATCTAAAATATCTTGGGTAATAAATACGCGCTCTATTTGGTAGTTTAGAGCCATAAAAACAAGTTCGTCTCCTAGTTTTACATTAATGGCATATTCACCCTGTTTGTTCGTAATAACTCCTTTTTCAGTAGTTACATTAATTACATTTTCGTTTTGAACGCTACTGTTTCTGTACAATACTTTACCTCTTAAAAGTGCGCGACCATCTTCATCATCTTGGCTAAAACCAAAAAAAACACTAAAAACGGTAAGTATTAGGAGTAATTTTTTTTTCATAAGTAAACTATATATTATTGTAATTCGTAAGTACTATAAAGATAATTCTTTTATACTAGAATAATTGTGTAAGTCTAAAGTTGCGTATAAAGAAAACGCAACTTGCCTTTAAAAAAAAGATATGCACCATTAAACTTTTGTTAATTTGCATTTAAAAAAAACGATTTGAAAAATTTAATACTTGCCAGCACCTCTACTTTATTTGGCGAAAACTACCTCGCTTATTTATTAGACGAGTTAAAAGATTTTTATAAAAATCAGCATACAATAACATTTATACCCTTTGCTAGGCCAGGTGGCATTACACATGATGCGTATACAGCTATTGTTGCAAAAGCATTTACTACTATAAATAAAAGTGTAATTGGCTTACACAACTATACCTCGCTTGCTAAAGGTATTGAAGATGCTGAAGGTATTTTTACTGGTGGCGGTAATACTTTTTTATTGGTAAAACAATTGCATGAACAAGGTTTAATGCACCTTTTAAAAGATAAGGTTGAAGCAGGTACCCCATATCTAGGCACTAGCGCAGGTAGCAATATTGCAGGTGTAAACATGCAAAACACAAATGATATGCCTATTGTTTACCCACCTAGTTTTGATACTCTAGGGTTGGTTAATTATAACATTAATGCACATTATTTAGATCCTGACCCAACAAGTAAACATAACGGAGAAACTAGAGCTACTAGAATTAAAGAATTTCACTTTTTTAACACCACACCTGTTGTTGGTTTACGAGAAGGAAGCTACATTCGCGTGCAAGATGAAAAACACACCTTAAAAGGCCCTTTTGATGCTCGAATTTTCAAACAAAACGAAGCTCCTTTTGACGGAAAAAACCTACATTTTTAACTACAATAAACAGTAAACAAATCTGTTTTTAATGTAGTTAAAGTGCAGTAATGCATCAACTTAACTAATGCAATTGCATTTTAACTTATAAAAGAGGTAGTTTCTCTTGCAAATAGTACTTTAGTCATTTATAAACCCCTAATAAGTTTTTAAACTTATGCGAACATTCTATAGAAATTTTATAGTTACCCTCATTTTATCAATTACCAGTACTTTGGCTGTTACGGCACAAGTTAAAATTGGTACCAACCCACAAACCATAGATGCATCATCTGTTTTAGAGTTAGAAAGCACTACGGGTGCCTTTGTAATTCCGAGAATGACGACACTACAAATGGAGGCAATTTCGCCAATTGAAGGTGCAATGATTTATAATACAGAAGAAGAATGTCTGCATTATTTTGATAGTAATGGGGTGTGGATTAATATTTGCGAAGCTTTTGGTAGTAAACTAACCTTTACGAGCGATGCTGTTAGTAACCCAAACAACAGCAATACCATATCAATAACGCAAGACCCTGATGATGAAAACATTTACAATTTTGAAGTTTCGACCATAAACGGGAGTAACATACAACCTAGTGTTGTTGCTGCGATACACATTGCAAACGATGCTATTACTAATAGCAAGCTTGCTGATGGTGCCGTACGTGGTGTTAAAATTGCTGATGAAGCAATTACACCTCGTAAAATTGAACCTGGAGGTGCAAGTACAGTACTACAGACCACTGCTGGTGGCCTTGTTTCATGGGCCCCGTTAGATGTTACAACGGTTAGCGGTAGACCTTTAAATTCAGATGGTTCTATATCTGTAACAGGTGCTGAAACAGATGTTGCTCTTTTAAGAGAAGTTACGTTAAGTGTTGCTGTTGATGGTATTACTACTAGTAAAATTTTAGACGCAAATGTTACTGAGGCTAAACTAGACAAAGCAAACATACCACTAAGTGGTTTTGCTCCTGCTGCAGCTGATGTAGATTTAGGCACAACAAGCAAACTTATAAATGTTGCTGACCCAATTAATAATCAAGATGCTGCTACTAAAGCCTATGTAGATGCTGCTGTTGGTAGTACAAATACTTTAACAGATGGTACTATTTTAGTTGGTGATATTGGTGATGTAGCACAACAAGTATTAGTAAGTGGTGATGCTACTTTAGATAACGCTGGGGTATTAACTATCGCTGATGATGCTATTAATACCGATAAAATTTTAGATGGTGCTATTAGTACTAATGATATTGCCGATAACACAATTACTCCTGAAAAATTAGCTGCTGGTACTGATGATAATCAAATACTACGTTATAATAACACTTCTTTGGCTTGGGAACTAATTGACCAAGGCTCTGTAGCTATTACAGAAACAGATGGTGTTATTGGTAATGAGGTTACTGGTGTAACACCTGGTAATACAACATTAACCCTTTCTGGAACAGAAACTACTACGGACCCGTTAACATTAGCGGTTAGTACTGCCGGTATTACAGATAATGAATTAGCAGATAATGCGGTTACAAATACAAAAATTGCTGATGATGCTGTAACATTAGATAAGATTGCCGATGCACCTGCTAACGTAGGTAGCTTTTTGGCTGTAGGGCCTTCAGGAGCTCCTACTTGGCTTAGTGCAACTGATTTTGTAGACGATGACACTGTTGAAATTAACGCCTTATTACAATTACAAGTAAAAGATGAAGGTATCACACCAGCTAAAATTGAACCTAGCACGAATGACGGTGAAGTTTTGACTACTGTTGGTGGTGCAACGGCTTGGACCGCTTTACCTACAGATGCTAATACAGAATATACTGCCGGTGAGGCTTTAACTTTAACAGGTACGGTTTTTTCTATTGAAGATGGAGATGTATCTACTGATAAAATTGCTGACAATGCAATTACATCTGCTAAAATTGCAGATGCAAATGTTACCGAAGTTAAAATTGCTCCTAGTGGAACAGATGGTCAAGTTTTAACTACTGTTGCCGGTGCAACGGCTTGGACCGCTTTACCTACAGATGCTAATACAGAATATACTGCCGGTGAGGCTTTAACTTTAACAGGTACGGTTTTTTCTATTGAAGATGGAGATGTATCTACTGATAAAATTGCTGACAATGCAATTACATCTGCTAAAATTGCAGATGCAAATGTTACCGAAGTTAAAATTGCTCCTAGTGGAACAGATGGTCAAGTTTTAACTACTGTTGCCGGTGCAACGGCTTGGACCGCTTTACCTACAGATGCTAATACAGAATATACTGCCGGTGAGGCTTTAACTTTAACAGGTACGGTTTTTTCTATTGAAGATGGAGATGTATCTACTGATAAAATTGCTGACAATGCAATTACATCTGATAAAATTGCAGATGCAAATGTTACCGAAGTTAAAATTGCTCCTAGTGGAACAGATGGTCAAGTTTTAACTACTGTTGCCGGTGCAACGGCTTGGACCGCTTTACCTACAGATGCTAATACAGAATATACTGCCGGTGAGGCTTTAACTTTAACAGGTACGGTTTTTTCTATTGAAGATGGAGATGTATCTACTGATAAAATTGCTGACAATGCAATTACATCTGCTAAAATTGCAGATGCAAATGTTACCGAAGTTAAAATTGCTCCTAGTGGAACAGATGGTCAAGTTTTAACTACTGTTGCCGGTGCAACGGCTTGGACCGCTTTACCTACAGATGCTAATACAGAATATACTGCCGGTGAGGCTTTAACTTTAACAGGTACGGTTTTTTCTATTGAAGATGGAGATGTATCTACTGATAAAATTGCTGACAATGCAATTACATCTGATAAAATTGCAGACGGAACAATTGTTAACGGTGATGTAAATGTTTCTGCTGCAATTGCAGGTTCTAAAATAGTACCAACTTTTGATGCAAATGTTTCGACAACTGGAACTTTAACTATTGGTGCTTTTACAATAACAAACAATATTGGTAATGCTGATCAAGTATTAACTACTGATGGTTCTGGAAATGCTACTTGGAAAGATTTTGCTACTGAAAACTTATCAAATACAAACCTTACTCAAACGAGTGGTGAGAATAGAACATATGATTTAAATGGTTTCGATCTAGTATATAACGGAACAGGTAACATTGGTATCGGAGCATTGTTTAATACAACTACAAACTTACCTTCAAATAAACTACACGTTGCTGGCGCTATAAGATCACAAGGTATACTTAATTCTGATGGAAATGCAGGAGAACCTTCTTATAGATTCTCTAATGACACTAATTCTGATTCTGGTTTTTATTTCCCGTATCAAAATCAAATTGGTGTTTCTACCGGAGGTACAGAAGCAATTCGAATAGGTAATAACCAAAACATTGGTATTGGCGATTTTACAGCAACTGGTAATACAAATCCAAATTCTACATTACAGGTTAAAGGTTCCTTTTCAACCGCAATAATAAAAACTACAGGTGATTTAACACTTACTGCAGCACATCATACTATAATAATTGATGGTAATCACAATATAACTTTACCAGCAGCAAACGGAGCAACTGGAAGAATTTATATAATTAAAACACCAACAACTGCAACTGCTACAATAACAACCTACATAAATAGTTTTGGTGAAGATAGCTCTAGTGCAACAACTAGTCCTTTACCTGCAGGCATTACCCAACTTCAAAGTGACGGTACAGCTTGGCAACAAATCAATTAAAAAAAATGAAAAACTATATTTACATAGTAAGTTTATTGGTTGGTGTTTGGGCAAATGCGCAAACGGCATTGCACCATGCAGGCAATATGCAAATACACGATAATGCCAGTATTGGGTTTCATACCAATTTTATAAACAATGCACCTTTTGATCAAAACTTAGGTTTAGCTGGTTTTTATGGCAATGGATTTTTAAGTGTACAAGGCAGTACCACACCTGTTTTTTATGATTTTGAAATTAATGCTAGATATGGTGTTATATTAAATACATCGGTTAGCGTTGAAAATGCTACAAATTTTGTTTTTGGTGATATTATTACAGATAAATCTTTAGAAGATATTTATTTCGCACAACTAGCAGATGCTTTTTATATTGGCGAGAGTGAAACCTCAAAAGTAGATGGCTATGCATTGGTAACCGATCAGCAAGTATATTCTTTCCCTATCGGAGATGAATTTCAATTGCGCCCTTTAATTTTAAATTCTGAAAGCATAAACCTAATTGCTAAGTGTGCATACTTTTTCGAGAACCCAAATACACCAGAGTCTTTTACAACCTCTTTTTCTACAGAGCAAACAGACCGTCAGTTAGATCTTGTAAATACGAAAGAGTTTTGGAGGTTAGAAGGCAGTGTACCATCTACCATAACCATTTCATGGAATGCACAAAGTGATATTGCAGCACTTACCGAAAAAATAGAAAACCTACTTGTAGTGGGTTGGAACAAGCAAACTAGTGTTTGGGATATTTTAGGAAACACTGCTGTAAGCGGCGATGCCCTTACTGCTGGCATTATTACCTCTGATACATTTACACCCGATGATTATGAGATTTTAACTATCGGAAGTTTATTGGTACCACAAGATAGAATGTTAATTGATAATTTTTACTTATCACCTAACGGCGACGGTATTAATGATGCTTTAGTTATTGAAGAGTTAGAACTATCACCGAACAACAATTTAAAACTGTATGACCGTAATGGTTTACTAGTTTTTCAACAAGAAAATTACACGAATGAGTTTGTAGGTATTTCTAATACCGATAATTTTGTTTTAAATCAAGAATCAGGGTTACCTGCTGGTGTTTACTTTTATATTGTAAAGCTGTTCGATTTAGGTTTCGAATTTCAAGGCTTTTTATACCTCTCACAGCCATAAAGGAGCTTTATTCAATTTTTTCTAAAGTCCTAAAAAAGAACATTTATTTTCTTTTTTAGGACTTTTTTCATGTATCTCCCCCAA
The DNA here is from genome assembly GCF_019021925.1 of Cellulophaga sp. HaHaR_3_176. Taxonomy (NCBI): domain Bacteria; kingdom Pseudomonadati; phylum Bacteroidota; class Flavobacteriia; order Flavobacteriales; family Flavobacteriaceae; genus Cellulophaga; species Cellulophaga sp. HaHaR_3_176. Next base: position 253,425 of record NZ_CP058990.1, on the reverse strand, counting down.
AAAAATATCGCCCTTAAAAACCGTTTGACGATGCTTTTTGTTTAACGATAGTTACTTTTCCTACAACAAACGTAAGTACATAACTTACACTTTCGCATATAAAATCGTGAATTTTACAACATTTTATTTCTTTAAAACGGTGTTATCTCCTATTTTCATATAAAAAACACCATTAACCAGCTATGAAAATATTAATTCCCCTCGCTATTGTTGCGTTGTCCATCAACGCATCATATAGTCAAGTAAAAGTCGGAGACAACATCAATACTATTGATGCAAACTCTATTCTAGAACTTGAAAGTAATTCTAAAGTACTTGTTGTAACCCGTTTAACAACTATTCAAATGAATGCTATTTCACCTATTAACGGTGCTATAGTGTACAATTTAGATGAGAATTGTTTATTCCAATACCGAAGTAATGCATGGAACAGCCTTTGTGTAGATGTTATTGGCGGGCAAACCGTAACAACTATCGCTGATAATAACGATGGTACTTTTAGTTACAGTAATGAAGACAATACTACTGTTAATATAAATAAGGCAAGCTTATTAAATAATAATGATGGTACATACTCTTTTTCAAACGGAGCTTCATCTATATTAATAGATACAAATGCAAGCACAAACCCGTACGATAATTCAATATCTGGTTTACCTGCTATTACCGTACAAGAAGCTATAGATCAATTAAAAGCTGCAAACGATGCTGATATTTTAGCCTTGCAGAATAATAAGGAAGATACCGCAAATAAATCTACCGATGGTACATTAATAGATAACTCTGACACCGATTTCCCAACAGAGCAAGCCGTAAAAACATATGTTGATAGTCAAGTAAATTCAGTGGCACAAGATGATGATATTACGAGTGCTACTTTAGATACGCCTACCAGTGTTTTAACAATTAACGAAGGTACAACTGCTGTTACTGTAAATTTATCAGACTTAGAAGAATCTGCTGCTATTGCGGCAGAAACCACACGAGCAACGGCAGCTGAACAAGCAAATACTGATGCTATAACCGCAGAAACAGCAAGAGCTACCGCAGCTGAACAAGCAAATGAAGATGCTATTACTGCAGAAACGGCAAGAGCAACAGCGGCTGAAGATGCTAACGAAGATGCTATAACCGCAGAAACGGCAAGAGCAACAGCGGCTGAAGATGCTAACGAATCTAATATTATTTTAAACGATGCTGATATTTTAGCATTACAAACAGATAAAGAAGATACTGCAAACAAATCTACCGACGGTACTTTAATAGATAATTCTGATACCGATTTCCCCACAGAGCAAGCCGTAAAAACATATGTTGACACTCAAGTAAGTGAAATAAACACCCTTGCAAACGGATCTATTTATATAGGTGATAATACAAATACCGCACAAGAGGTTGTTGTTAATGGTGATGCCACACTTACAAATACAGGGCTTTTAACAATAGAAGATGATGCTGTAAATGCCGAAAAAATAAATGCCGACATTGCTGGTATTGGTATCACTCAAAATATAGCGACAGGTGCACTCGATGTAGATGCATTAGATATTACAAATGTGATTACTAACGGTCATGAAATTGCTAGAGTTATAGAAGCTGATGGCACGACTGTACAAATTCAAGAAACAATAACTTCTTTAACCGAAGTACCTGGCTCAGAGTCTACTTTACGTTTTACAAACGAAAATGGTGCTTTTAGTGATGTATCTAATATTGTACGTAGTGTAAATGGAGTTTCTCCTGCTGCAAACGGTAATGTTGCCGTAATACTTTCTAGTACCTCAACAGGTATAGAAGCAGACAGACCTGTAACTGCAAATGAATCTGATATTTATATTGTTTCTGGTGAAGTTGCTCCGAATGCAGACCGTAATGGAGTTGCTTTTATTTATGATGACCCAAATGGATGGCAAGAAGTTACAACTGATTTATCGACTAGTGATGCTCGTTATGTAAATGTAAATGGCGATGCTATGGTCGGACCTTTAGCTATGGGTAATTTTACGATCAGCTCAGTTGCTGACCCTGCAAACCCACAAGATGCAGCTACAAAAAATTATGTAGATACAGAGCTTGCTGCAATTGCTCAAGATGATGATATTACGGGTGCTACATTAAATGCCGTAAATAGTGTTTTAACCATTAATGAAGGTACAACTGCAATACCCGTAAACTTATCTGATTTAGAAGAATCTGCTGATATTGCTGCTGAAACGGCAAGAGCAACGGCAGCCGAACAAGCAAATGAAGATGCTATTACCGCAGAAACTGCAAGAGCTATTGCTGCTGAAGACGCTAATGAAGCAAACATCGTTTTAAATGATGCTGATATTTTAGCATTACAAACAGATAAAGAAGACACTGCAAACAAATCTACAGACGGAACTTTAATAGATAACTCTGATACTGATTTTCCAACGGAACAAGCTGTAAAAACATATGTTGATGCTCAAGTTGGTGCAATTGCACAAGATGATGATATTACAGGTGCTGCTTTAAATGCAAGCACTAGCGTTTTAACCATAAGTGAAGGCGGTACTGATGTTACCGTTAACTTATCTGACTTAGAAGAATCTGCTGATATTGCTGCAGAAACTGCAAGAGCTATTGCTGCTGAAGACGCTAATGAAGCAAACATCGTTTTAAATGATGCTGATATTTTAGCATTACAAACAGATAAAGAAGACACTGCAAACAAATCTACAGACGGAACTTTAATAGATAACTCTGATACTGATTTCCCAACGGAACAAGCTGTAAAAACATATGTTGATACTCAAGTTGGTGCAATTGCGCAAGATGATGATATTACAGGTGCTGCGTTAAATGCAAGTACTAGCGTTTTAACCATAAGTGAAGGCGGTACTGATGTTACCGTTAACCTATCTGACTTAGAAGAATCTGCTGATATTGCTGCTGAAACGGCAAGAGCAACGGCAGCCGAACAAGCAAATGAAGATGCTATTACCGCAGAAACTGCAAGAGCTATTGCTGCTGAAGACGCTAATGAAGCAAACATTGTTTTAAATGATGCTGATATTTTAGCATTACAAACAGATAAAGAAGACACTGCAAACAAATCTACAGACATTACTTTAGCAGACGCTACCAATGTAAAATTCCCGACCGAATTAGCCGTAAAAACATATGTTGATAATCAATTCAATGCAATTGCACAAGATGATGATATTACAGGTGCTGTTTTAAACGGATCGAGTTTACTTACTATTTTTGAAGGAACAAGTGAAATAAGCGTTAACCTATCTGACTTAGAAGAATCTGCTGAAATTGCTGCTGAAACGACAAGAGCAACGGCGGCCGAACAAGCAAATGAAGATGCTATTACCGCAGAAACAGCAAGAGCTATTGCTGCTGAAGACGCTAATGAAGCAAATATTGTTTTAAATGATGCTGATATTTTAGCATTACAAACAGATAAAGAAGATACTGCAAACAAATCTACAGACGGAACTTTAATAGATAACTCTGATACTGATTTCCCAACGGAGCAAGCTGTAAAAACCTATGTTGATGCTCAAGTGGCAGCAACGAATACATTAACCAACGGATCTATTTTTATTGGTAGCGGTGCAAATACAGCTCAAGAAGCTGTTATTTCTGGTGATGCCACTATCACAAATACCGGTGTTTTAAGTATTACTGATGATACCGTTACTGCTGCTAAAATTAATGCAGATGTTGCAGGAACAGGCCTTTCGCAAAATGGAGTTACAGGAGCATTAGAAGTAGACGCTCTTGAAGTTACCGATGTAATTGCAGGAAATAGAATAGCTACAATAACCGAAACAAATGGAACTAGTGTCGAAATAGACGAGACAATAACAGTATTAAGTGATATTCCTGGTTCAGAAGGCACACTTAGGTTTACAAATGAAGCTGGCGGATTTAATGATATTACTAGTATTGTAAGAAGTGTAAATGGCGTTGTACCTGCTGCAAATGGTAACGTAGCTGTTATACTATCAAGTACAAGCACAGGTTTAGAAGCTAATTTACCAGTTACAGCAGTCGATTCTGACATCTATATTGTTTCAGGAGAAGTTGCCCCGAATGCAGATAGAAACGGTGTTGCTTTTATATTTGACGATGCTACTGGTTGGCAAGAAGTTACTACTGACATATCTACTAATGATGCGCGATATGTAAACGTAAATGGCGATGCCATGTTAGGTCCTTTATCAATGGGTAATTTTAATATCACAGATTTAAATGACCCAACAAATGCACAAGATGCTGCTACAAAAAATTATGTAGATGCATTGGCTAGCGGTAATTTAACATCTAGTGATATAAACGTAACAGGTGGTGCAAATTCAACATTTACAAACGTGAGTTTAGAAATTGCTGATAATGCCATAACTACTGCTAAAATTGCAGATGGCACTATTACTACTATTGACCTTAACGATAATGCAGTTACCACTGCTAAAATTAGCGATGCAAATATAACTACTGCTAAAATTACACCTGGTAACACAAACCAATCTTTAGTAACTGATAATTCAGGAACCGTAAGCTGGGTTGATAATAGCAGCCTTAACCATTCTGGCACAACAGGATCTGTATTTTTTGCAGGTGCTGGAGGAGAACCAACAGAAGATAACGACGAATTATTTTGGGACAGTGCAAACAGAAGGTTAGGAATTGGAACTGAAACCCCTACTCATAAATTACAAGTATCTGGTCAAGTCAGAGCTACATCATTTGCAAATGCTGATGGTACTGCTAACGGACCTGCTTATAGGTTTAATAGCGATAGCAATACAGGTATATATAGTGATGGCGCTGATAAAATCGGTATTAGTACTGGTGGTACAGAAGCTTTAATAATCGATGCTTCACAAAATGTTGGTATTGGTATAAATACCCCTGATGAAAGTTTACATATTGCAAACAATATGCGTTTAGATGGTAGTTTTGAAGATAAAGATGGTGATGCTGGAACAAGTGGTCAAGTATTAAGCTCTACAGCAACAGGCACCGATTGGGTAGACCCTGCCCCTGCTGCTACAGTTAGTGCAGATGCAAACAATAGTATTAGCGCTGGTTCTGATGCTGGAATATTTTATGAAAGTCCGATTAAAGCCTTTGCTAAAATTTCTTCATCAGGTATCATTATAAAAGGAACAAGTGGAATTACGATTACAAAACTTACAGGTAATGGCCATTACAGAGTAACATTACCTACTGGTATTACTTCCGATTCTAACTACATTATTCAATTATCACAACCAGGCCGTGGCGGAGTTGGTAATGATGATCCTGGTATTTCATATAATAGTCAAACAACAACAAGTTTTGAGGTTATTATTGGAGACAACGATAACGGAGGTACTGATAGAGACCGTTACGATTCTGAATTTATGTTCACCGTTTTAGATCTATAAGCCATGAGAAAATCGATCTATTTAAAACTCGTATTTGCCCCCTTATTTTTGGGCTGCACTCTTTTATTTGCCCAAGAAGAAACACAAAATTTTGGTGCTTTAAAAATACACGAAAGCGGAGCCATTGGTTTTCATGAAAATTTAATAAACAATGGCTCTTTTGATGACAATTTAGGTATAGCTGGTTTTTTTAATGATGACGATTTAACAATATCAGGCGCATTCAGACCTATTTTTAACGATGTAGAAATTATAGTTGACAACCACCTTTATTTAGAAATAGGTGTGGGTATTAAAAACAACAGTAATTTTGTTATTGGGAATGTTGTTACTCCAAGAAACCTATTAGACATAAATTTTGATTATATAAATAATGCATTTTATACAGGCGAAAATAACGCTTCAAAAATAGACGGTTATGCCGCTATTGCTAATAAGCAAAATTTTGTTTTTCCTATTGGAAATGAATTCAAAATTAGACCTTTAGAATTAAATTCAGATGCTTTAAATTCAGATGCAAAAGCAGCTTATTTTTATGAAAATCCAGAATCACCTTCTACATTTAACACAAGCTTTAATACCGAAAATAAAGATCTTATTTTATTACGAATAAGCGCTTTTGAGTTTTGGGACTTAAATAGCGATGTACTTTCTCAAGTAAAATTAACATGGGATACAGATAGTAATATTGAAGAGATTGTAAATGAGGTAAAAGACCTTAGAGTTGTAGGTTGGAATACAGAAATGCAATTATGGGAAGATTTAGGCAATACAAGTTTTAATGGTAATTTTGCTTCTGGCTCATTAACTTCAGCTACTTTTTTACCAAATAATTATTCAATTATTACCTTTGGAGAAAGCTTAAGTACAGAAAGTATTATTCTTGATAATTTTTTACTTACTGCTAATAATGATGGTATTAATGATTTTTTAGTGATTGATGCTATTGCTCTTTCACCAAATAATAGGCTTCAAATATATAACAGATGGGGAAGAGTAGTATACGAAGAGAACGATTATAAAAATTTATTTGCAGGAGAATCGAATAATAATGCAACCATTTCAGCTAGCGAAGGCTTACCTGATGGTGTTTATTATTATATTGTAAATCTGTTTGATATTGATATAACACACCAAGGATATTTGTATCTTTCTCATTAAAAAATAAACTTCATTTTTATTACATACTATAATGTCTAAAAATACCGTTACTAGAATAGTACCTCAATTAATTAGTACTGAAGACACCTATAAAGTCAGGCTTCCTGTGCTTAGAAAAGGAAAACCTATAACGACCTGTTATTTACCAGGTGATGATTTAGAAACAACAATACACTTAGGTGGTTTTTTAGATGATAAATTAATAACTATAGCTTCTTTTTTTGATGCGAATAATGAGCAGTATGATTTAAAAAACGCATACCAATTAAGAGGAATGGCTGTTTTAGAAGACTACCACGGGCGTGGGTTTGGACAGCAACTTTTACTTTTTGGAGAGCAACTTTTGCAAGAAAAAAAAGTAAAAACAATTTGGATGAATGCCAGAGTTAGTGCCTTAGGTTTTTATGAAAAATTAGGCTACCAGACAATTGGTACCGTTTTTGAAGTACCAGGAGTAGGTGAACATTATGTAATGTTTAAAAGTTTTAAATAAAATGAAAAGAAGATCATTCCTTATAAAATCTAGCGCAACAAGTTTAGCTCTTGCGTTAACACCATCCCTTTTTGCAAATTACCAAGATCAAGAAATTGAATACTCCATACTTGAACTAATGGGTAAAGCTGATATTGACCTATATGGCAAAGGGTATAGTTTAAGAAAAGAAGCTCATGAAGCATTTGTTGAAATGAGAAAAGCAGCTTATACTGGCGGTGTAGATCTTAAAATTGTTTCGAGCTTTAGAAGCTTTGATAGACAACAGCTTATTTTTGAGAGAAAATTTCAGAAATATACTGATGGAGGAATGTTACCATTAAAAGCTATTGAAAAAATTATAGAATATTCTACCATACCAGGTACAAGTAGGCACCATTGGGGTACTGACATTGATGTAATTGACGGTTACCAAAAAGTAAGTGGTGATGTACTGGTTCCTTCAAAATATGGAGAAGGGCAACCCTTCGAGAATTTTAAAAAATGGATGGATGAAAACGCTGAAAAATTCGGATTTCATTTAGTGTATACTGACCACCCAAAAAGAAGAGGTTTCAAATATGAACCTTGGCATTACAGCTATGCTCCTATATCAATACCAATGTTAGAAACTTTTAGAAGCAAAAACCTTTTAGGCATTTACAAAACTGAAGATTTTTTAGGGAGTGAACATTTTACTTCTGGCTTTTTAAGAAACTATATCATTGATAACATTTTAGACATAAATCCGAAATTATTGTAAGCTTTTTGTACATTAGAAACCTCTAAACACACTAACCATGAAAAGAGGCAATTGGAAAATCAGAATTTTTATTGGGCTTGCAATTGTTGCTTTTGCTTTTATTCAGCGATGTAATAATAGTGAGAAAAACCCATATACAGATAGGGTTCAGAACATAAATATGAGTTCTGATCAAGAAATTGCTATTGGTCTGCAAAGCAAACCTGAAATCACACAACAATACGGCGGTTTATACCCTGACCAAAAACTACAATCTTTTGTAGATGCTGTGGGTAACAAACTTATTAATAATAGTATTGCTAAAGACACTCCATATAAATACGAGTTTCATTTATTAGCAGACGCAAATACGATAAATGCATTTGCATTACCTGGTGGGCAAATTTTCATTACTTACGCACTATATTCTCAATTAAACGAAGCGCAACTAGCAGGAGTTTTAGGCCATGAAATTGGCCATGTAATTGGTAGACATTCTGCCGAAAGAATAGCTGATGGTAGTTTCTGGCAAACTATATCAATGGGTGCAACGGTTGGTGCAGACGCTGGAGGCATTGTTGGTAGTATCGGACAAAACACATTACTTAAAAATGGTAGAGGTGATGAATTAGAAAGTGATGATTTAGGCGTTTTATTTATGATAAACTCTGGCTACGACCCTTATGAGATGATTAAAGTGATGGAAATTTTAAAAGCTGCAGGAGGCCCTAATAGAGTTCCTGAATTTCAAAGCTCTCACCCAGATCCAGAGAATAGAATCGAGAAAATTAAAGATGCTATTATAAAATACCAAAACTAACAAACGTGTATTTCATCTAATAAATTTAGAATTTATCGAATATATATAATAATTTACTAACTTTGCAACTCCCAAACTTTTACCTCGTTCAGATAACCATTATAGCTTTGATTAATAATTTAAACGAAACTATATGGGAACACTTTTACATTTCAAAAATGTTTACTTAGAAGCATTCGAAAATTGCAAACCCGCATATCTTGTGGTTTTATTAAAAATTTATTCATTATTTTCTTTAATAATGATATCTATGGCACTCTATGCTTTTTTTTATAGAGCAATAAATGGATTTGAATTTTAAAAAATTTCGCTCTTTTACTTGAACACTAAAAGAATTTGTTTTTAACAAACAAAAAAGCCATCTACATACATTGTAGATGGCTTTTTAAGTACTAATTCAATTTTTTTTACTTCTTGTTTTTCCAGTTTTCTTCGATAATAACAAGTGCTTCATCTGCATTAGCAGCTTCCGCATACTTTTTAATATCCATACCTTTATCACATTTAATTTTAATATTGGCACCATTAGCGATAAGCACTTCTAAAATTTCAGCTTTGTTGTAACGAGCTGCAAAAATAGATGGTGTCATGCCCAACGATTTTTTATTTACATCTTCCCCTAAAGAAATCATACTTTTTACAGCGCCTATATCTCCTTTTAAAATTGCATTACAAAAAGGACTTAAGCCTTCAACTTTATTTGTAATTTTTACAACATGTTCAGGATTTACAGAAGAGTGAATTGTAGGTTTAGCTTCAATAGAATTTGTAAATAAAGTGATTCCGATAACTGCGATTGCGATTGTTTTTTTCATGATTGATGATTTTTAATTGATGATTGTTGTTTTTTGATTACACTTTAATAGACGACGTTGTTTATTTTTTGTTTCAGCAAACTCATTAAATAACATTTTTTTAACATTTTAGTTAAAGTTGAAAATGTAACATTTAAGAACATCATATTAAAAAAAAGATGCTTTATATGTTAGTATATACAGGCATTTCATCTTATTTTTGATACTTAAATAATTAGTCCGATGAATAAGAAAGTAATATTGATGATTTTAGACGGTTGGGGTAAATCTCCAGACCCTAAAGTGTCTGCAATTGCAAACGCAAACACACCTTTTGTAGATGCTATTCAAAAAGAATATTCTAATGCTAACCTATTAACCGATGGTATGAACGTAGGTTTACCTGAAGGACAAATGGGTAATAGCGAGGTAGGGCACATGAATTTAGGTGCAGGTAGAATTGTTTATCAAGATTTAGCCAAAATAAATAAAGCCGTAAAAGAAGACACTTTAAAAAACGAAAAAGTTTTACAAGATGCTTTTACATATGCTAAAGAAAACAACAAACCAGTACACTTTGTTGGCTTATTAAGCGATGGTGGTGTACATAGCCATACATCTCACCTAAAAGGATTAATTAAAGCTACTGAAGCTTATAATTTAGATAAGGTTTTTATCCATGCATTTACAGACGGTAGAGATGTTGATCCTAAAAGCGGGAAAAAATATGTTGAAACTATAAATGAATTTTGTTCTGATAAAAAAGCAAAATTAGCAACCGTAATTGGTCGTTATTATGCAATGGACAGAGATAAAAGATGGGAAAGAGTAAAATTAGCTTATGATTTATTAGTTAATAATTCTGGAACAAAAACAACTGATGTTGCTGCTGAATTACAAAAAAGTTACGATGCAGATGTTACTGATGAATTTATACAGCCTATAGTTGCTACCGATACTGAAGGTACACCTTTAGCTAAAATTGAAAATGGCGATGTTCTTGTTTTCTTTAACTTTAGAACAGACCGTGGTAGAGAGCTTACTGAAGTATTGAGCCAAGTAGATATGCATGAGCAAAACATGCACAAACTTGATTTATACTATGTTACGATGACAAACTACAACGATGCTTATAACAAAGTACATGTTGTTTATGACAAAGCAAATATAGAAGCTACACTTGGTGAGGTTTTATCGAAAGCTGGCAAAAAACAAATACGAATAGCTGAAACTGAAAAGTATCCGCATGTTACCTTCTTTTTTAACGGAGGTAGAGAAGTACCTTTTGATGGTGAGCAGCGTTTATTATGTCCTTCTCCAAAAGTAGCAACATACGATTTGCAACCAGAAATGAGTGCTTATGAAATTAGAGATGCTATTATACCTGAATTAGAAAAAGGAGATGCTGATTTTGTTTGTTTAAATTTCGCTAATCCTGATATGGTTGGCCATACTGGTGTAATGTCTGCAGCGATTAAAGCATGTGAAGTTGTAGATAGTTGTGCTGAAGCAGTGGTAACCGCTGGTTTAAAAAACGGATACACAACTATTGTAATTGCAGACCATGGTAATTGTGATACAATGATAAACCCTGATGGTAGCCCAAATACAGCACACACAACAAACCCTGTTCCTTTAATTCTTGTTGATGCAGATCATATAAAAATTAAAGATGGTGTTTTAGGTGATATTGCACCAACAATATTAAAATTAATGGGCGTTGAGCAACCTGAATTAATGACTCAAAAACCCTTAGTATAAAGATTTAGCAAAAATATTATCTTTGCAGACTTATGATTATAGTAAAAAATAAAGAAGAAATAGAATTAATGCGCGAAAGCGCATTAATCGTTTCAAAGACCTTAGGAATGCTTGCTGGTGAAGTAAAACCAGGAGTAACTACATTACAATTAGATGCACTTGCAGAAACTTTTATAAGAGATCATGGAGCCGTACCTGGATTTTTAGGTTTATACGACTTTCCAAACTCTCTTTGTATGAGTCCTAATGCGCAAGTTGTACATGGTATACCTAACAACAAACCTTTGGAAAATGGTGATATAATTTCAATAGATTGTGGTGCTTTTAAAAATGATTTTCATGGAGATCATGCCTACACTTTTGAAGTTGGTGAAGTTACCCCTGAAGTAAAAAAATTATTGGAGGTTACTAAACAATCCCTTTATGTTGGAATTCGTGAGTTTAAAAACGGAAACCGTGTAGGTGATGTTGGTTATGCAATACAAAAATTCACTGAAGACCATGGGTATGGTGTTGTTAGAGAATTAGTAGGCCACGGTTTAGGGCGTAAAATGCATGAAGATCCTGAAATGCCTAATTATGGCAAAAGAGGTCGTGGTAAAAAATTTATCGAAGGAATGGTTGTTGCCATTGAACCAATGACAAATTTAGGCACACAAAGAATAAAGCAATTAAAAGATGGTTGGACTATACTAACTGCTGATGGCAAGCCAAGTGCACATTTTGAGCATGATGTTGCTTTAGTAAATGGGAAACCTGAACTTTTATCTACTTTCAAATATATTTATGATGCTTTAGGTATTACGAGTACTGAAGAGGATGAATTTAGACAATAGCCTTTTTTATATTAATTAATATTTACTAATTCCATTAGTATTCTGGAATTTATAAGGAATGAAAAAGCTATTTAAACATATTCTCAATGCCGTACCTAGACCATTACTTATAAAACTAAGTTATGTTGCTAGGCCTGCACTTGCTTTTTATATGCGAGGTAAAACATATACAGACCCTATAGACGGAAGAAGCTTTAAGAGCTTTCTTCCGTATGGGTATGAAAGCCCTAGAGATAATGTACTTTCTCCTTCTACCCTATCACTTGAAAGACATCGTTTACTTTGGTTGTATTTAAAGAACGAAACAAACTTCTTCACAAAAGAGCATAGCTTATTACATTTTGCGCCCGAACAAGCATTTTATAAGCGTTTTAAGAAGCTTAATAACATCACCTATACAACTACAGATTTAAACTCTCCTTTAGCTGATGTGAAGGCAGATATTTGCAACCTACCCTTTTCTGATAATTCGTTTGATATTATTTTTTGTAATCATGTGTTAGAACATATACCTGATGACACAAAAGCAATGGAAGAAATGTATCGTATATTAAAACCTGGTGGATGGGGAATATTTCAAATACCACAAGATTTAAATAGAGAACATACTTTTGAAGATGACTCTATAACAGATAAAAAAGAACGCGCTAAAATATTTGGTCAATATGATCACGTTCGTATTTACGGAAAAGATTATTTTGATAAGCTTAGATCAATCGGTTTTAAGGTAGAAGAAGTTGATTACACAGCCAAACTACCTTTAAAAGAAGTTGACAATTATAGGTTAGCAAAAGGAGAAATTATTCCTTTAGTAAGAAAATAAGTTACTCCATTATTATTTTACTAAAACCATCGGTAGAAAAGCGTCTTGTCTCTCCATTTACACTTATATAAATAAAATAAGCTTCAATACCAGTCTCCTTAGAAAGTAACTCCATAGATTCATCTAAATCCATCGCCATAAAAGATGTCGCATAAGCATCTGCTTCTGCACAAGAGTTCGCCAATACTGTCACTCCTAAAACATTAGAATTTTTAGTATACCCCGTCAACGGATCTACAGTATGTACAAACTTTTTACCTGTAAGCGGGTCTACTCTAAAATGCCTGTAATTACCTGAAGAAGCTAAAGCTTTGTTATTTAAAGTTATTTTAGCTGCAGGTATAGATCTATCCATCCCTTGAGGATCATCAATACCTACTATAAAAGGTTTTTGTTTTTTAACATTAATACCTTTAGCTGTAAGCTCACCTCCTACTTCTATTAAAAAATTTTCAATACCGTGTTTTTCTAAATACACTCCTAAACGATCTACCGCATAACCTTTAGCTATTGCATTAAAATCGAAATGAATATTAGAATGTGCTTTTTTTATAGTGTTGTTATTCTGCAATTGAACTTTATTGAACCCAACATACTCTAACAAACTATCTACTCTTATGCTATCTAAATTAATTTCTTTACCAGGTCCAAAACCCCAAGCATTTATTAAAACGCCAACTGTAGGATCGAAATAACCTTTTGTTTTAGCATTAATGTCTTTAGAAAGATTAAAAACTTCTTGAAACATATGATCTACAACAATTGTAGAATCGCCTGCATTAATTTTAGAAATATCAGATGAAGGAATATAAGTAGACATTGATTGATTTATCGCTACAAATATAGAATCTACATTTTTTTGAATATCTCTTGGTACAGAATCGTAAAATACGATTGAATATGTAGTACCCAAAGCAGATCCAGAAACTCGATTTTCAACAAGCCCATCTTTATCACAAGAGAATAGAGGTAAGGAAATAAAAGTTAAAACTATAAGTTTTAATAAGTTAAATTTTAATAAGCCCATCATAATCAACAATATATTCTTCATTTAAACACACTGGTTTATTATAATCTTTAGCATTTACTAACCCTACGCCACCGTAAAAAGTATCTGCTTCAAATTTTAATGCGTGTTCTTTCATTTTCATTAAACTATCCATTTCCATATCTTTTGGATCATTAGGATAGGTAATACATTTAACCACTACAAAATGCAACTTTTTATCCTTAAGACATACAAATTGTGGATTTTTTTTTAACTCACTATTTACAGCCATAAACTCGTAACCAGCAGCTTCTAATTGCTTTCCAACAATATTCATTGCTAAGTTATGTAATTCTTGTTCTGATAATACTTTCATCGTTTTAAAACATTAAAAAAACCGATATTATAAATATATCGGTTTTTTTATTATTTGTATTTTAAATCTATTGATTTTATGTTACTATTTTGGTTTTACCCTCCAAAGTCATCAAATCTAATATGTTCATCTGGAATACCAAAATCTTCTCCCATTTTTTGAACAGCTTTGTTCATTAATGGTGGTCCACAGAAATATAATTCTATATCTTCTGGAGACTCATGTAAGCTTAAATAATTGTCAATAACACAATTATGAATAAAGCCGACAAAACCATCACCAGGAGCATCTACAGTTTCTTTTACTTTCCAATTATCTTCAGGCATAGGCTCTGAAAGTGCTAAATAGAATTTAAAGTTTGGAAATTCTTTTTCCAATTCGTAAAAATGATCTAAATAGAATAATTCACGTTTAGAACGTCCACCGTACCAATAAGTAACTTTTCTACCGGTTTTTAAGGTTTTGAATAAATGATATAAATGAGAACGCATTGGCGCCATACCTGCACCACCACCTACGTAAAGCATTTCAGAATCAGACTCATTAATGAAAAATTCACCATAAGGACCTGAAATTACAACATCATCACCTTTCTTTAAATTAAAGATATAAGAAGATGCTACACCAGGATTTACATCCATCCATCCGTTTTTAGATCTATCCCAAGGTGGAGTAGCAATACGAACGTTAAGCATAATCTCACGACCTTCTGCAGGGAAAGAAGCCATAGAATATGCTCTTTCAACAGTTTCAGGATTTTTCATTACTAATGGCCATAAATTGAATTTATCCCATTCAGCTTGAAATTTATCTGGAGTTTCGTGTTCTTCAGGGTGTGCCGTAATATCAATATCTGCATATTTAACTTCACATTCAGGAATTTCAATTTGAATATACCCACCTGCTTTGTAACCCATATCTTCAGGAATTTCAACAACAAATTCCTTAATAAAAGAAGCAACATTATAATTACGAACAACTTTTCCGTTCCATTTTTTGATACCAAAAACTTCTTCAGGAATAGTAATTTCCATGTCTTGCTTTACTTTCACTTGACAAGACAAACGTGCTCCGTGAAGCAATTCTTTTCTTGAAAAGTGAGGTGTTTCAGTTGGTAATGCTTCTCCACCACCCGAAAGTACGTGACATTCACACTGAATACATGTTCCACCACCACCACATGCTGATGGTAAAAATATTTTTTGATTTCCTAATGTTGAAAGCAATGATCCACCAGAACCAACTTCAATTTTCTTTTCACCATTAATAGTAATAGTTACCGGACCAGAAGGTGATAATTTTTCTTTAGTAAATAGCAAAAGGGCAACTAATGCTAACAAAAGAATCATAAACGCGACAACTGTTATTACTATGGTTCCGCCTGTACTTGTAGCTAAAATCATTCTTATTTATTTAAAATATCATTATAAGAAACTTCTTTTTCAGTCATTTCTTTTTTAATTTCCTCTTCTTTCACTTTTTGAGCAGTCATAACTTCTTCTTCAGCAGGAGCTTCATCACCACCTGTTAACATACCACCAAAACTCATAAAACCAATAGCCATTAAACCAGTGATAATAAATGTAATACCCAAACCTCTTAACGGAGCAGGAACATTTGAATATCTGATTTTCTCTCTAATAGCGGCAATTGCTAATATTGCTAAGAACCAGCCAATACCCGAGCTTAATCCATAATTAAATGCTAGACCTAAAGATTGTATATCTCTAGATTGCATAAATAATGAACCACCCAAAATAGCACAGTTTACCGCAATTAATGGCAAGAAAATACCTAATGAATTATATAATGATGGTGAGAATTTCTCAACCACAATTTCTACCAATTGTACCATTGTTGCAATCGTTGCAATAAATAATATAAAAGATAAAAAACTTAAATTATAATCTGCATATTCTGGACCTAACCAAGCTAAAGCACCATCTCTTAAAAGATACTGATCTAACAACCAGTTTAAAGGAACAGTAACTGCTAATACAAATATTACGGCAGCACCTAAACCTACAGCTGTAGCAACCTTTTTGGATACAGCTAAATAAGAACACATCCCCAAGAATGTGGCAAATACCATATTATCAATGAATATGGATTTAAAGAATAATTCTACATGTTCTAACATAACAATAATTTCTTGGTATAACTACTAATTTTCTTCTACTAAAGCTGGGTTACGAGAACGTTGTACCCAAATTATAATTCCCACAACTATTAAAGCCATTGGAGAAAGCAACATGAACCCGTTATTTTCATATCCAATTGCATATAAACCAGTCTTAGTAATCGGATCTCCTAAAACTTTGAAACCTAATAATGTTCCTGAACCTAACAACTCTCTAAAGAATCCAATGATGATTAAGATAACACCATAACCTAGAGAGTTACCAATACCATCTAAAAAAGATCTCCAAGGTCCGTTTGCTAAAGCAAAAGCTTCAAAACGACCCATGATTATACAGTTTGTGATAATCAAACCAACGAATACTGAAAGTGTTTTACTTAGCTCGTAAGCAAAAGCTTTTAAAACCTGATCTACTATAATAACCAATGCAGCTACTACTACAAGCTGAACAATAATTCTAATTTTAGAAGGTATCACATTTCTTAACAAAGAAATCACAACGTTACCAATACCTAAAACGAACATTACTGAAACTGCCATTACTATTGAAGCTTTAAGCTCTGCAGTAATTGCTAATGCAGAACAAATACCTAATACCTGTATAGTAATTGGGTTATTATCTGCTAAAGGATCTAAAATTAATCCTGTATCTTTTTTTGAAAGTAATCCCATAATTATTTTACTCTAATGGTTTTTAAATAGTCTTGATAAAGATTCATTGTTTCAGAAATCATTGCTGAAACACCATTCCCTGTAATTGTTGCTCCCGCAAGTGCATCGACAGCATTATCATCTTTTCTTTCGTTAACAGGATCATTATTGCCTTTTGCAACATTAATACCAGCATAACGAGTACCTGATAAAATTGTTTCACCTGTAAAGTCGTCCATAAAGTAACGTTGCTTAATGTTTGCACCTAAACCAGGAGTTTCACCTTTATGGTCAAAGTAAACACCTTGCACAACCATTTGATCATCTAAAGCGATGAATCCCCAAATAGCATCCCAAAGTCCTTTACCGTACATTGGTATGATATAAAAAGTTTTACCTTCTTTCTCACCAACAAATAATGGCAACCTAGGAGTTTCTCCCTTTTGAGCGATAGCCACTTGTTTTTTCATATTTATTAAATATGCATTATCATCTTTAGTGATTTTATCACCTTCGATTACTAACTGCTCTTTAATATATTTTGTAAATTCTGCCTCTACTTTATCAGCAGGAATAAAATTTACACTTCCCTCATCAACATTCTCATTTACGCCCATTGCGTAAAGAATGTTTTGTTGCTTTTCAAATCTTTCGTTTTCCTTAATTTTATCACTCAAGCCCGAAGCCGTTAGTGCTAAAACAGAACCTACGATTACAACCATTACTGCCGCAAATACTACCGTATAAACGTTTTTATCTGTGTTAATTGCCATAATTAAACGGTTTCAGCTTTTAATGTTTCTGATTTACCATCAGTATTAACTGGTAATACTGTAGCATTCTTTAATCTCTTCATTCTTTTCTTCACATTACTTTGAATAACGTAATGATCGATTGTTGGTGCAAAAACGTTCATTAACAATATTGCTAAGAACACACCTTCAGGATATGCAGGGTTGAATACACGAATCATTACAGAAATAAATCCGATAAAAAAACCATAATACCACTTACCTTTATTAGTTTGAGAACCTGTTACTGGGTCAGTTGCCATATAAACGATACCAAAAGCTAAACCACCAACTATTAAATGCTGCCAGAAAGTAAAACTCATTAGTCCGTAAAATTTACTAGTATCAGTAATCCAACCAGCACTCACAACTCCATTAAACATTAAGCCCATAACCAAAGCACCTATAACAGCACTTAACATTATTCTCCAGCTTGCTATTTTACTAAAAATCAAGAACAAACCTCCCAATAATATTAAGAATGTAGATGTTTCACCAACTGAACCTGGTATAAAACCAAAGAACATATCCGATATAGAGTACGTCATTTCAGCACCTTTTCCTTGTGCTAAAAAACCTAAAATAGTTTCACCTGAAATAGCATCTGGTGTACCTGCTAATTTCACAGCATCATATACCCAAACTTTATCACCACTCATCCAAGTTGGATAAGCAAAGAATAAGAAAGCTCTAATTGTTAATGCTGGGTTTAAGATATTCATTCCTGTACCTCCAAAAACTTCTTTTCCGATAACAACACCGAAAACAACTGCTACAGCTAACATCCAAAGTGGAGTGTCTATAGGTACAATTAATGGAACTAACATACCTGTTACTAAATAACCTTCTTCTACCTCGTGTCCTTTAATAACAGCAAAAATAAATTCTATTAAAAGTCCAACCCCGTAAGAAACAATTACTAGTGGCAATACTTTGATAACACCAATCCAGAAATTATCCCAAGTTAAAAAGTTCCCTACTAGAGAAACTTCTCTAACAACACCCTTTGCTGCATCGATAGCAGCAAAATGTTGATAACCTGCATTAAACATTGAAAACAACAATACTGGCACAAGTGCCATTATCACTGTATTCATCGTACGTTTTAAATCATCTGCACCTCTAACGTGACTCCCAGAATGTGTAGTTTCATTAGGAGCGTATAAAAAAGTATGAATTGCATTAAAAGCAGGAGCCATTTTTTTGCCCTTGTACTGCTCTTTAAGTTCGTGTAATTTATTTTTAAGGCTCATATTTATCCTATTTCTTTTTGTAATAAGTCTAATCCTTCACGTATAATTTGCTGATGTGGTTGTTTAGATATACAGATAAACTCCGTTAAAGAAAAATCTTCTGGAGCTACCTCGTACAGTCCTAACTGTTCCATCTCATCCAAATCTTTTACCATACAAGCTTTTAACAATTGCATTGGATAAATATCTAAAGGAAATACTTCTTCATACTGACCTGTAACCACAAAAGCTCTGTGTTCACCATTCGTATTTGTATCTAAATCAAATTTCTTTTTAGGAAATAACCATGAAAAAGTCATCGCTCTTGTCGTAGAAATTTTATTGAAAACTGGCTTATTCCAACCAAACAACTCATAATCATCACCTTCTGGTATTGCAGATACGGTATTATTGTAATACCCTAAATAACCATCTTGACTAGATTTAGAACCGGTAAGAACATCTCCGTTTATAACTCTAAACTTTTCTTCTTTTACCCCGCTAGCATACAAAAACGTAGCCACTTCTGCTCCTATTTTAGTAGTATAATATTGTGGCTTTTTCACAGAAGAACCCACAAGGGCTATTGTTCTTTCTGGATTAAACTTACCAGTCAACAACAATTCTCCGATAATAATCAAATCTTGAGGAGTTACCACCCAAACAGTTTCACCTTTATTAATAGGATCTACTTTATTGATTAGCGTACCAACTAAACCTGAAGGATGAGGACCTGAAACTTTATGAGAATCAACACCTTGCAAACTAGCTAAAGGAGAACTTGAATCACCATAAGAAACATGAACCTTACCTGAAGTTAATTTAGCCAATGCCGAAATAGCAACTTGTAATTCTGCTTCTTTCCCTTTTAAAACGTAATCAAAATTTGCAGCAAGGGGTGCAGATGCATATCCTGAAACAAAAATAGATTTTGGAGTTACGTTAGGGTTAGCAACAACATCGTAAGGACGTTGTTTTACAAAAGGCCAACAACCAGACTTCAACAAAAACGCTTTAACATCTTCCGATGCAGCATTTTTTAAATCAGGAACAGTATGCTCAATTTGTTCTTGAGTTTTATCAGCTAAAATCTTAAGAGAAAGAATTTTTCGTCTTTCACCTCTTTTGATTTCGGCTAATTCACCACTAACAGGAGAAACAAAAATCATGTTTTCATGATCCTTGTTATAAAAAAGGGCTTCACCTGCTTTTACTTTAGCACCTTCTTTAAGCAGCATTTTCGGGGCAACCCCATGAAAATCCTGAATATTTATGACATAAACATTGCTCGAAGGAGCTTTGGAAGTTGCTAATTCAGCAGCACCAACCAAATTTATGTTTAAGCCTTTTTTAATTCTGATGTCTTTAGACATATTAATGTAGACCTTAGGTTAACAAAATTTGGTGCAAATTTAAAATTTTAAGTACAAATTACGCCAATAAAACAATATAACATATGTTATTTATATAGATTCTAAATAAAGAGATTCGTTTGATTATTACAACACATTTTAGGCACAACTTTTGCTTATATTTACAAAAATTAAACCTTACAAATGACTTTTAAATTTACAGCTATATTTTTATTTTTTATTACTAACGCTGTTTTAGCCCAAGTTCAATCAGAAGTAAATCCCCCATCTAATATAAAATCTATTGTTTTTAAAGGAGAAACAGATGATCAATTTCCTATAATTCAATTAGGTGAAACTATTTATTTAGAATTTGATGATTTAACAGCAAGCGAGCAAGACTATTATTATAAAATAATTCATTGTAATTATGATTGGACTCCCTCAGATCTTTTAAAATCACAGTATATAAATGGTATTGATGACCAGAGAATTACTGATTACGATAATAGCTATAATACACTACAGCCTTATTCGAACTACAGATTAACACTACCTAATGACAATGTTAAACTAAAAGTAAGCGGTAATCATATTATAGAAATATATGACAGTAATTATGAGCTGCAATTTTCAAGACGTTTTTTAGTATATCAAAATTCAGTAACAGTTAGCACTCTTACCAAACGAAGCAGAGATTTTAATTATATTAACGAAAAGCAAGCTGTACAAATCAATATTAATTACAGTAACTATACTATTGTAAATCCAAAAAAAGAAGTAAAAATTGCAATTCTTCAAAATTATTATTGGCCAACCGCTATTTATAATATAAAACCCCAGTTTACTATCGGCACCGAACTTGTTTACAAGTACGATGAAGAAACTAGTTTTTTTGGAGGAAACGAGTTTTACAACTTTGATACTAAAGATTTAAGGTCTGCCTCTGCAGCAATAGCTTCAATTGAACTAACTGACTTATATAATCATTACCTATACACCAACAGATTTAGAAATGACAAACCCTACACGTACTTTCCGGATATAAACGGTGATTTTGTAATCAGAACATTACAAGGAGATGACTCATCAAGAGAAGCAGAATACACCAATGTTCATTTTAGCCTACCCTATAAAAGAGGTTTAGTCTTAGATAAAGTATACGTTTTTGGAAAGTTTAACAATTACGAACTTAATGAAGAAAACGAAATGACTTACAATGAAGAAAACGGCTTAATGGAAGCAAGTATAAAAATCAAACAAGGTTTTTACAATTACAAGTATGTTTTAAAAGATGACAAAAGTGAAATTAAGTTAAACGAAGTGTCTGGCAACTTCCATTATACAGAAAATAATTACTTGGTTTTAGTATATTATAGAAATTTTGGAGATTTATATGACAGCTTAATTGGAATCGGATCTACTAATTCGACCAATTTAAAAAATTAATGTTTTGTTAAAAGGGGTTCCACATCTAAAAAAACAGAATTACACCGAACTTAATTCTCTAAAATTTCACAAAATAAGAATCCTTCCTATCTTGCTTAATATTAGATTTTTAGTACATTAAATCAGTTTAAGTTTTAAAAACAATTATTGATTTAAGACTCAATACGTTTTTAAGTATTTTTTGTATTTTTGTACTGAACTAATTAAACTGTAATTCATTAGTGTTTTAGACTCTTAAAAATATGACTACCCAAATTACAAAAGGCATAAAAATTTCAGTAAATACTAGTTTTGAAGGCACGTTCTTTAAAAACTACAAAACTCACTATGCTTTTGGGTATACAATCACTATTGAAAACCAAAGTAAAGACGCCGTACAATTAACTTCTCGTCATTGGCAAATTTACGATTCATTAAATGAGCTTGAAATATTAGATGGTGAAGGTGTTATAGGTAAAAAACCAGTTATTCAACCCGGCGAATCTCACACTTACAGTTCTGGCTGCTTATTAACTTCAACAATTGGAGCAATGAAAGGTCATTACAATATGGTTAATTTCGGAAATAACGACAAGTTTAGAGTATACATACCTACCTTTAAATTCAGCACTCCCTTCACCCTAAACTAAAGCTTCTATTAGTTTGCAATAACTTTTTTGTCCTTTCTACTTTTAGTATCTTTATCCCGACTATTCAAATAAAATTAATAAATATGGGTAAAGGATTTTTTCAAGTTCCTACTGCAATTAACGAACCTATAAAAGGTTTTGCTCCAGGATCACCAGAAAGAGAAGAAGTATTAGAACAATATAAAGCTTATTATAATGGATCTGTAGACGTTCCGTTATACATCGGAAGTGAAGAAATTAAGACTGGTAATACAAAGCCAATGTCACCTCCTCACGATCACAAACATATTGTTGGTCAGTACCATGTTGCAGAAAAAAAACATGTAACAAAGGCTATTGATAACGCTTTAGAATCAAGAACTGCTTGGGCCAATTTAGCTTGGGAACAACGTGCTGCCATTTTTTTAAAAGCTGCTGATTTATTAGCTGGACCTTACAGAGCTAAAATAAATGCAGCTACAATGATAGCGCAATCTAAAAACATACATCAAGCTGAAATAGATGCAGCTTGTGAACTTATCGACTTTTTACGTTTTAACGTAGAGTACATGTCTGAAATATACCAAGAGCAGCCTGATTCGGCAGAAGGTATCTGGAATAGAGTTGAATACAGACCATTAGAAGGTTTTGTATACGCAATTACACCTTTTAACTTTACTGCAATTGCTGGAAATTTACCAGCAAGTGCTGCAATGATGGGCAACGTTGTTGTTTGGAAACCTAGCGACAGTCAAATATTTTCAGCAAAAGTGATTGTTGACGTGTTTAAAGAAGCTGGTGTACCTGATGGCGTTATTAATGTAGTTTACGGAGACCCAGTTATGGTTACCGATACTGTATTAGCAAGTCCTGATTTTGCAGGATTACACTTTACAGGGTCTACTCATGTTTTCAAAGAATTATGGAAACAAATCGGAAACAACATACACACTTACAAAACGTACCCGAAAATTGTTGGAGAAACAGGTGGTAAAGATTTTATTTTAGCACATAAAACCGCAAACCCTAAACAAGTTGCAACAGCAATAGTTCGTGGTTCTTTTGAATTTCAAGGACAAAAATGTAGCGCAGCATCTAGAGTATATCTTCCAAAATCATTATCAGAGGAAATTCTGAATTATGTAAAAGAAGATTTAGAGTCTATGAACAAACCAGGTTCTCCTGAAGACATGACTAACTTTATAACAGCAGTTATACATGAAGGCTCTTTTGATAAATTAGCAAAATATATAGACCAAGCAAAAGTAGATAAAGATGCTGAAGTATTTGCTGGCGGTAATTATGACAAATCTACAGGCTATTTCATTGAGCCAACAGTTATTGTTACAAAAGACCCTAAATACACAACTATGGAAACTGAATTATTCGGTCCTGTAGTTACTATTTATGTTTATGAAGATCAAGACTGGGCTGAAACTTTAAAATTAGTTGACTCAACATCTGAATATGCATTAACAGGTGCTGTTTTATCTAAAGATCGTTACGCGATTGAAGAAGCTACTTTAGCTTTACAGAATTGTGCAGGTAACTTTTACATAAATGATAAACCAACCGGAGCTGTTGTAGGTCAACAACCTTTTGGTGGCGCTAGAGCATCTGGAACAAATGACAAAGCAGGTTCTGCTCAAAATTTATTAAGATGGGTTTCTCCTAGATTAATAAAAGAGACATTTGTTACTCCTGTAGATTACAGATATCCTTTTTTAGGATAAGTAACTAAAATTTTATTTTCAAAAGCCCAAAAATTTATAATTTTGGGCTTTTTTTTGCTCTATTACCCACAAAACAGAGGCTTCAAAATAGGACTCAACAAACAATTACTTTATAAATTATAACTTTTGACAATCACTATAATTTACAAAACACTATATTTATTATACACAACTAACTCATTAAATAAAACATGAAACTAAAACTAGCATCATTAATTGGAATATTTCTTATCACCACATTTTCTTACAGTCAGGACGAATTAGGAATGCAGGATATTAAAAATCCACAAACAAACCTAACTCAAACAACAATTCACGATGTTTTAATTGGCAACCAAAAACAAGTTATTCAATTAGCTGAAGCTTTCTCAGAAGATCAATATAATTGGAGACCTATGAAAGGCGTTAACTCTATTAAAGAAGCACTCTTACATGTTGCATCTGCAAATTACTATCTAGCATCAAAAATGGGTTTTGCACCACCTGAAGATGTTGACGTGATGGGCCTATCAAAAATCAAAGGAAAAGATAAGGTTATAGCTGCAGTTAAAAAATCTAACGATTTTGTACTAGAATCAATATTAAAGATAGAAGATGAGAGCTTAACCGACGAAGTAGATTTTGGTTTTACTAAAATGAATATGCTTGGAGGCATGCTTGCTATTATGGAGCATAACGGAGAACACAAAGGACAATTAATTGCCTACGCAAGATCTAACAATGTAACACCACCTTGGAGTGTAAACTAAAAACACAGATTATACTAAAAAACATAAAGCCGTTACTTCTGTAATGGCTTTTTTATTTCTCAAAAACAGACATTAAATACATCTAATTAACGTACTAATCATCATTATTTACACATAATTAAATGACATACAGCACAATATCAATGTAAATTTAACGTTAAGTAATTGTAAAATAATAGTAATATACTTATATTTGTATTGTAAAAGCGATGGATTATGGACGAATTTAAAATTATCAAAACAAAGAAAACAGTAGAGAAGAGTATAAAAAACGTTCAATTATACGTTATAAAATATGCGGAAAATTGTCGTAAATCGTATTTAAGCCTATTAAGTATTTAATATTCTTCAATCGTTAAACCAAAAAGCCCAAGATTAATTTAAAAATTAATCTTGGGCTTTTATTTTACCCTTTAAATTTTAAGGGGAGATATACTACTTTTTTTGTTTCAAAAAATTCTTCTTCAAAATAATCTGAAAGATCAAATATTTCAGCTGTTTTATAATCTTTTAATTCCTCAGATAGATCACCACCTTTCAAATAAAGTATACCGTTTCTTCTATCATGTATAGAATCTTTTTTTATTTTTCCTTTTATCCAGTGTACAAAAGTTGGCATTGCAGCTACTGCCCTACTCACTATAAAATCAAAACGCCCCTTTACATTTTCAACCCTATCATTAATCGTAGTAACGTTCGTTAATCCTAAACCCGCAACCACCTCATCAACTACCTTTATTTTTTTTCCAATAGCATCAACTAATGTAAAATGCGTTTCAGGAAAAAGAATAGCTAAAGGTACCCCAGGAAAACCACCTCCAGTACCAACATCAATAACAGTTGTACCTGGTAAAAACTCTTGAATTTTAGCAATTCCTAAAGAATGTTGCACATGCCTAACATACAATTCATCAATATCTTTTCTTGAAACTACATTAATTTTCATATTCCAATCTCTATACAAGTCAGACAAGAGTGCAAATTGTCTTTTTTGTTCAATTGTTAGTGAAGGAAAATGAGTATTTAAAATCGTAGCATCCATAATTGACTATTTTTATTACGCAAAAATAAGACTTTAAAGTCCATAAATATTCTCTTTTTTAAGAAGGTATTTAGAATAATGCTTTGTGAATTGGCTTATCTTTGTTAAAAAGAAAATATTATGAGTACACAGAGTGTTCGTTTCTCAAGAAAAGACTCTGCCCAATTTTTCAAAACATTAAACAAAAGGGTAAATGATTATTTCAAAGAGAATAAAATAAAAAAGACAGGTGACTGGAGATTGCACTTAAAAACTGCAATTATGTTTACATTGTTTTTAGCTCCTTACTTTCTGATTTTAACTTTAGGTTTACCTATATGGGCAAATCTGTTATTAACTATTGTTATTGGAATTGGAATGGCTGGTGTAGGAATGAACGTAATGCATGATGGTAATCATGGTTCATATTCTAATAAAAAATGGGTAAATAAAATAATGGGAAGTAGTATTTATATACTTGCTGGCAATGTTTACAATTGGCAAGTACAGCATAATGTTCTGCACCACACGTATACAAATATTCATGAACATGATGAAGATTTAGAAGCTGGACGAATACTACGTTTTTCTGAACATGCTGAATGGAGAAAACACCATAAATTTCAACATTTTTATTCTATATTTTTATACGGATTATTGACATTCAACTGGGCTGTTACGACAGATTTTCAACAAATGTACAGGTATACAAAACGTAAATTAGCATACGGAAAATTACCAAATCCTTTTTTAAATTGGAGTAAATTAGTAATCACAAAAATTATTTACCTTACTATTTGGATTGTTTTACCAATGCTTATTTTGGATATTGCATGGTGGCAAATCCTTATTGGATTTTTTATAATGCATTATGTGGCCGGTGTAATTTTGAGTGTAACTTTTCAACTAGCACATGTTGTTGACCAAGCCGAAACCCCACTACCAGACAATACAGGTACTATGAAAAACACATGGGCAATACACCAGTTGTTTACTACAGTTAATTTTGGCACAAAAAACAAGATTGTAAATTGGTTTACTGGAGGCTTAAACCACCAAGTTGAACATCATATTTTTCCGAATATTAGTCATGTCCATTACACAAAAATTGCTAAAATTGTGAAAGAGACTGCAAATGAATTTAATTTGCCGTACAACGAATACAAAACAACAAGAAAAGCTATAATTTCGCATTTTAGTCATTTAAAAGAGTTAGGCAAAAAACCTTCTCTACAGTATTAGGAAATAATTTTAAGCATGAGCAATCAACTATCAGACAGAATTAACAGCTTAGCAACATCTGCCACTTTAGAAATGGCAGCAAAAGCAAGAGAATTAAGAGCCGCAGGTAAAGACATTATCGGGCTAAGTTTAGGAGAACCGGATTTTAATACTCCTGACTACATTAAAGATGCAGCTATACAAGCTGTAAATGACAACTACAACTCTTACTCTCCAGTAGATGGTTATGTAGATTTAAAAGAAGCTATTATCACTAAATTTAAAAGAGATAATAACTTAACTTATACATTACCACAGGTAGTAGTTTCTACAGGGGCTAAGCAATCTTTATATAATGTTGCTCAAGTTTGCCTTAATAAAGGTGATGAAGTTATATTACCTTGCCCTTACTGGGTTAGCTATAGCGATATCGTAAAATTAGCAGACGGTGTACCTGTAGAAGTAGAAACTTCTTTAGAAAATAATTTTAAAATGACTCCTGAACAATTGGAGGCTGCGATTACACCAAAAACTAAAATGTTATGGTATAGTTCTCCTTGTAATCCTTCAGGTTCAATTTACAGCAAAGCAGAATTAAGAGCCTTAGCTGATGTACTTAAAAAATACCCACAAATTGTTGTTGTAAGTGATGAAATTTACGAACACATCAATTATGGTGTTACCGCTCACGCTTCAATGGCTGAATTTGAAGACATGTACGATCGTACTGTAACTATTAATGGTGTAGCAAAAGCTTTTGCCATGACAGGTTGGAGAATTGGATATATCGGAGCACCTACTTATATAGCTAGAGCTTGTAACAAATTACAAGGTCAGGTTACCAGTGGCGCAAGTTGTATTGCACAACGTGCCGTTATCACAGCATTAACAGAGCCTGTAAGCCGTATTAAATATATGGTTGACAAGTTTGAGGAACGTAGAAAATTAATACTTAGCTTATTAAGTGACATTCCTGGTTTTAAATGTAATGAGCCAGAAGGTGCATTTTACGTATACCCAGATGTAACTGCTTATTTTGGAAAAACGTTAAATGGAACTAAAATTAATAATGCATCTGATTTTGCTATGTTCTTATTAGAAAATGCAAATGTTGCTACAGTAACAGGTGATGCTTTTGGAAACGGAAATTGTATTCGTATTTCTTATGCTGCCAGTGAAGAACAAATAACAGAAGCAATGGCTCGCATTAAAAAAGCCATAGTCTAACAAAACCCTTTATTTATTGCAAAAGCGCCTTACAAATTATGTAGGCGCTTTTTTTATGCATTATATTCTTAATTACTAAGCTTCTTTTAAATAAAAAACTATTAAATATATTATACTTTTTTCCAGAAATATGGTGTAAACAAAATAAGTACCGTAAAAAGCTCTAACCTACCTAACAACATTAAAAAACCACACCACCACTTCCCTAAAGCTGGCAAGCTATTAAAATTACTTAACGGGTTAAGAGAACCCAAGCCAGGCCCTACATTACCTAATGATGATGCCGAACCTCCAATAGCCGACTCAAAATCTAAGCCAAGAGCCCCTAAAACAAGTGAACCTATTATAAACATCAACATATACAAAACAAAAAATGCTATAATATTATATACAATATGCTCTCTAACTGTTTTGTTATTATACCTAACGGGTATTACTGCGTTTGTATGCAATGTTCTTTTAAACTCTAATAAGCCATTTTTTATAATTAACAAATGCCTCATAACTTTAATTCCCCCAGATGTAGAACCTGCACAACCACCTAAGAAAAATAAACCGAAAAAGAATATCGTTAAAAAGTGAGTCCAGTTAGTAAAGTCTGCTGTTACAAAACCTGTTGTTGTTATCACTGACAAAACCTGAAATAAAGAATGCCTAAAAGCGCTTTCCCACTCCCCTAAAACCATTGGGTAATAGTCTGAAGACGGAACATTTGCTTTAAAATAGACAACTAACGAGGCTACAATAGTGAAAGCAAATACAAAAATACTATAATACTTAAACTCCTCATCTTTAAGTATTTTTTGCACTTTACCTTTAAAAGCATAATAACTTAAAACAAAGTTACTACCCGCTAAAAACATAAACAAAATAATAATATATTGTATTAAAGGCTGATCATTCCAATACGCTGTACTTAAGTTTTTTGTAGAAAAACCACCTGTTGACAATGTTGCTAGAGAATGATTTATAGCATCAAAGAAAGACATTCCCGCAAGCTTTAATAAAATAGTTTCAGCTACTGTATATCCAAAATAAATTAACCACAACCTTTTTGCTGTATCTGTTATACGTGGGTGAAGCTTATCACCACTAGGACCCGGAGCCTCAGCTGCAAAAAGTTGCATACCACCAATACCTAGTAATGGTAAAATTGCGATTGCTAAAACAATAATACCCATTCCCCCTATCCAATGTGTTAAACTACGCCAAAACAAAATACCTTCTGGCAGTACTTCAATATCATCTAAAATAGAAGCTCCCGTTGTAGTGTAGCCAGATATTGTTTCAAAAAATGCATTTGTAAAATCAGGTATAGCTCCAGAAAACATGTATGGCAACACACCAGATAGCGACATTACCAACCAACCAAAAGTTACTATAATATAACCTTCTTTTTTCTTAACCTCTTTTTTATGATCTCTGGTTAAAAACATAGAAAGCACACCAACTATCATAGTTACAATAGCTGCAAAAGTAATTTCTAAGGTTACACCATCATCATATATACCACTAAATAAAGCAGCTAAAATCATGAAACCACCATTGCAAAGCAACAAAAGTCCCATTAGATGAAAAATAATCTTGTAATTAAGATTCATTAAAGAAACATTTTTTCGATTTTAGGAATTGCACTCGGAAGACAACACACTACAACTCTATCTCCTTGAGTAATCTTAAAATCACCCAATGCAATAATCCCATTTCCATCTTGTATAACACCACCAATTGTAGCATCTCTCGGGAAATCCAATTCTTTTATAATTTTACCGTTCACTGCTGAATCTGGTTTAACTATAAATTCTAAAATTTCGGCATTTAAATTATTCAGCCTAGTCATAGCAACAACCTCACCTTTACGAATATGTCTAAAAATATGATTTGCTGCTAAAAGTTTTTTATTAATTAAAGTATCAATACCTATTGAATGTGATAATTGAAAATAATCCATATTTTCAACTAAGGCAATCGTTTTTTTAATGTGTTTAGATTTTGCAACCAAACAAGACATTATATTAGTTTCAGAATTACCTGTAACTGCAATAAAAGCATCCATAGACTCTAGATTCTCTTCCTCTAGCAATTCTACATTTCTACCATCACCATTAATAATAAGTGCATTTGGTAAATCGTCTGATAAATCAAAAGCTTTTTCTTTTTTACTTTCAATCAGCTTTACGTTAAAACTTTTAGCACAAAGATCTCTAGCCGTTTTAAACCCAACTTTACTCCCCCCAAGAATCATGACGTTTTTAATGTCTTTCTTAACCATTCCGGTCAACTTATAAAGCTCTTCAACCCCTTTTTTAGAAGTTATAAAATATACTTGATCCTCTTCTTTAAAAACAGTATCACCTCTTGGTATTATTGTATATTGAGTTCCTGTACGCTGTAAAGCGATAGGCATAAAATGAAGCTTAGGAAAAACTCTTGCTGCTTCTTTCACCATTTTACCAACAAAAGGAGCTGATTTAGGTAACGAAACACCAACCATTATCAAAGCACCATCTTCAAACTCGTACGTATCATTAAATGCTGATTGATTTAATAATAATTGAATTTCAGTAGCCGCTAACTCTTCAGGAGAAATTAACTCATCAATTCCAAGTTTTTTTAAATCTACAATGTCTTTATTTTTTTTAAATTCCGTATTCGAAATTCTGGCTATGGTACGCTTACATCCCATTTGTTTCGCCAACATACAAAGTAATAAATTTGTAGTTTCTGAGGCTGTAACACCAATAACCAAATCAGATTTTTCTACTTGTGCATCTTGTAAAACCGAAACAGATGTAGCATCTCCTTTTAAAACCCGAATATCTAAATGTGAATCAGCATAAGCCAGGCTCTCTTTAGCACAATCTATTAGTGTAATATCTTGGGATTCGTATGAAAGTAATTTCGCTAAATGAAACCCAACTTCACCTGCACCTGCTATAATAATCTTCATTTGTTGAAAAAATTGTTTTCCATAAATCTGTACTATATCTTTTTAAGAAAATTGAGATTTAAATAAATTGGAATATCCCAGAATGGTAAAAATATTTGTAAAGCGTCTTTTTAAAAGTTGTAAAAATTACTGTGCAAAATTACATAATTTTATTCTGTTGCAATTTAATCCATCTAGTAAAAAACTAAATAACATCAAGTTTATTGCACAACATAGCTACAATAAGCAAATTCGATATTGTATCTTTGCCAAAAATTGCAGTCATGAGTAAAAAAGTTACTCCTTATAAAGATTCTGATTTAGGTAAAAAAGAACAAGTAACTCAAATGTTCGATACCATATCAACCAACTACGATGGACTAAATCGTGTAATTTCATTTGGTATTGATATTAAATGGAGAAAAAGAGTTGTTAATATATTAAAGAAAAAAAATCCTTCTTCTATTTTAGATATTGCTACTGGCACTGGTGATTTAGCAATTAATCTTGTAGAAACTGGAGCCTCCAAAATAGTTGGCTTAGATATTTCACCTGGTATGCTATCTGTCGGGAAGAAAAAAATTGCACAAAAAAAATTAGATAACACCATCGAAATGATTGTTGGTGATAGTGAAAATTTACCTTTTAACGAAAACACTTTTGATGCAATTACAGTAGCTTTTGGTGTTAGAAATTTTGAGAATTTAGAAATTGGTTTGTCTGAAATATACCGTGTTTTAAAAACAGGAGGCACATTGGTAATACTAGAAACATCTGTACCTACTAAGGCTCCTTTTAAACAAGGCTATAATTTTTATACAAAAAAAATAATGCCTAAAATCGGAAAAATGTTTTCTAAAGACAATTCTGCTTATGAATATTTATCAGAATCTGCCTCTGTTTTTCCTCATGGAAAAATTTTCAACAATATTTTACAAAAAATTGGGTTTATAGATATAGAGAACAAACCCCAAACACTTGGGGTGGCTTCTATTTATGTAGCTACAAAGTAAGTTATGAAAAATATTTTTTTCTTATTAATAGGTTTATTGTTATGTCTATCTGCGAATGCTCAGTTTAATGAAAGGCCTATCATAAACATCGAAAATGAAGATGAAGCTCTTTTAAACTGGGGTTACTACTTAGGCTTTAACCAATATGATTTTAAGTTTGATTATAAAAACAATCCAACAAACGGAGACAATTTAGTATCTACTAGCACAGGTTTTAATGTCGGGTTAATTGGAGAGTTAAGAATTAATGAATTTTTAGACGTTCGTTTTGAACCTGGATTATTTTACACCCAAAGAACAATTGGGTTTCCTGGTTTTATTGACGAAAGAGATGCTATTAGAGAAGTAAAATCTACCTATATAAATTTCCCTATTCTATTAAAAGTTAGTACCCGAAGATTAGGTAACTGGAAACCTTTTATTGTCGGTGGTTTTTCTAATTCATTAAATTTAGGTAGTAACGAAGAAAGCCTTGATGATAATGAAAGTGGCACTTTTAGAATGAAAAAAAATGTTTTCAATTGGGAGCTTGGTTTCGGTATCGATTTTTATACAGAATATTTTAAATTTTCACCATCGATTAGAGGTGTTTTTGCTATAACAGATGAACTTGTACCTGATAACGACCCTAATAGTCCGTGGACAGGGAATTTGAATGCGATACAAACTAGAGGTGTTTTTGTGAATTTTACTTTTGAATAAAAATTAAGACCTTCTAATTTCATTTAATAAAATAGCGGTTGCTGTTGCTACATTTAAACTCTCAGTAGTTTTAATGCCAAACTGAGGGATTGCTATTTTTTTAGTTATTGCTTTTTCAACCTCAGCTGAAATTCCATTAGCTTCATTTCCCATTACCAAAATTCCTTTTTTAGGCAACTCAGTAGTATACACAGAAGCTCCATCCATAAAAGTACCATACACAGGTATCGTTGCTGTTGCTAAAAACTCAATCAAATCAGTATAAACTAAATTAACTCGAGTAATAGACCCCATTGTTGCCTGTAGTACTTTTGGGTTGTAACAATCTACAGTATTAGCACCGCAAACTAAATTTTTGACTCCAAACCAATCGCAAAGACGAATAATTGTACCTAAATTTCCTGGGTCACTCACAGCATCAAGCGCCACTATCCAATCATTCAAATCTACAGTTTCCGAAATAGGAATTTTAAACACACCTAAAAAACCATTGGGCGTCGCCAAACTACTTATCTTTTTTAAATCAACTGCGCTTATTAATTCTGATATATCACTATATAAAGCAACAAACTCTTCGTTTGTGCTATACAAATAGTGTACTTCTAAACTAGAATTTAATAATTCTAATATTGTCTTTTTACCTTCAACGACAAATAACCTATGTAGATTTCGGTTTTTTTTGAGCTGCAAGCTTTTTATAAGTTTTATTTGGCTTTTACCAACCATACAAATAACGTATTTTTGATTTTTAAGAGAATCTATTAGAGTTTGAAAAACAATACTGTAAAAATAGTCTTATTATTTTTAGCTTTCATAATCACGTCTTGCAATGCTCTAAAAAGAGTTGAGGATGATGAGCTTCTTCTCATTGGCTATACAATTAAAGCTAATGAAGAAAAGGTTAAAGACGCTAATGTAAAAAGTTTTATTTCTCAAAAACCAAACAGCAAATTACTAGGCTACCCACTTAGGCTTAACTTATATAATTTAGCAAAAAAAGATCCCGATTCATCATACCAAGTTTGGTTACATAAAAAAGAAAAAAGGGAAAAGAGGCTTGAAAATCTTATTTCAAAAAAACAATTAGATAGTCTAGGTGAATCTTTTGTAGTAAAAGGTTATAGTGAGTGGCTAAAAAAAATAGGAGAAGCACCTGTAATAATTGATACCGCTATAACAAATAAGTCGTTAAACAGAATAAAAGCATATTACGGCAATAGAGGTTATTTTAATACCACAGGAGGTTATCAAGTAGATAGTTCTAAAAGAAAAAAAAGAGCTACAGTTACTTACAATCTAAATCTCGGCAAGCCATTTATAGTTGATACTACTTTTAGAAAAATCGCATCTCCTGCTATAGATTCTATTTATCTTTTAAATAAAAAAGACTCCTATATCGATGAAAATACGCAATTCGACCTTACCAATTTTAATAATGAAAGAGAGCGTTTAACTGACCTATTTAGAAATACCGGCGTTTATAACTTTCAAGAAAGCTCTATTTTTTACAATATTATATCAGATACAACTGTAACCGCTGATGATCAAAAAATGGAAATTCAATTAAATATTGATAATCTTAAAAAAAGAGGCGATACAAGTAAAACTGAATATAAGGTGTATAAGTTTAATGAAATTAACATTTATGCAGATCACCTATATGCAAATAAACCTGGTGAGCTCGATTCTATTTCTTATGACGGTTTCAAGATACTCTATAAAAGAAAATTAAAATATAAGCCAAAAGCACTTACTGACGCCATTTTCTTAAAAAAAGACAGTATTTATAGAGATATTAACAGAGTAAGAACGTACCGACAAATTACGAGTCTTAATAATTTTAAATACCCCACAATAGAGATTATTCCTGACAGCAGTAATGCAACTTTAAAAACCAACATTTACTTGAGCGCTAGAGACAAATACTCTTTTGGTTTTGATGCTGATATAACAAGGTCTAACATTCAATTTGCTGGCCTATCATTTACACCAACCCTTACTGTCCGTAATGTATTTGGAGGTGCAGAAAATTTAAGCATTTCAGGAAGAGCTAATATTGGAGCTTCAAGTGACCCAAACATTACTGATACTCAATTTTTTAATATTTTAGAATTTGGTGGTGATGTTACTTTAGATTTTCCGAGAATTTGGATGCCTTTTGTAGATACAAAAAAAATTATACCCTTTTACATGTTACCACAAACTAGAGTAACCGTAGGTACTAGTTTACAAAAAAACATAGGCTTAGATAAGCAAACATTTAATGCTATTTTGGGTTATAATTGGACACCAAAAACCGAAGTCAAAAACCAAATAGAATTATTAAACATACAATATGTTCGCAATGTAAATCAAGATAGATTTTACAATGTATACCAAAACAGTTATAGTAGATTAGATAATATTGCTGATGATTATGAAACTGAACCTTCACTGACTAGCTTTTACGATGATACTGATGACACAGGTAGATTACGACTAACTATACCTGATGGAACAACGGGTTTTACTAATGCCATTTTATCAGGTTCTGTAGCATCAACAGAAGACGATTTTAGCCAAGTCAGAAGTCTTGAAGAACGAAGAGATCGATTAACACAAAACAATTTAATATTTACAACCAACTACTCTTTTTCTAAAAGCAACAAAGCAACCTTAACAGACAATAGCTTTCATCAATTTAAATTTAAACTAGAAAGTGCTGGTAATTTTCTTTCAGCCATATCTGAAGTTATAAACTTTGAAGAAGATGAAAATCAAAATAAATTAATTCTAGGAGTTCCATACTCTCAGTATGTAAAAACAGAATTCGATTATATAAAACATTGGGAGCTATCACCTTCAAACGTTTTGGCTTTTCGAAGCTTCTTCGGAATTGCTGTACCTTTTGGTAATTCAGACAACATACCTTTTGCTAGAAGTTATTTTGCAGGTGGCTCATACGACAACAGAGCTTGGAGTCCATACTCATTAGGACCAGGAAGAACAGATAATGAAAATGATTTTAATGAAGCAAATTTAAAAATTGCATTGAACTTAGAATATAGGTTTCCTATAGCTGGTAATATAAAAGGAGCTTTATTTGCTGACGGTGGAAATATTTGGAATGTATATGACAATGTAGAAGACCCTGATGCGACATTTAACGGAATAAGTTCATTAAAAGACGTTGCCTTAGGAACAGGTTTCGGCGTCCGTTATGATTTTACTTACTTTGTTTTCAGAGTAGATTTAGGATTTAAAACCTATAATCCGGCAAATGAAATATCAAAAAGATGGTTTAGAGATTTTAATTTTTCAGATTCCGTAATACAAATAGGTATTAATTACCCATTCTAAACAATAGTTTTAAGCGTATCGTATTTCGAAAACGTTATAGATAAATTTATATGTGATTACAAGCTTGTTTAGACACAAAAACATAATAAGCTCTTAATAATTTTATTACTTTTGCCTAACAACTTTAGAATATAACTAATTTAACAAAATTAAATTATGGCTCATAATATCAAACCAGGTGTTGCAACTGGAGATCAAGTACAAGAGGTATTTAACTATGCTAAAGAAAAAGGCTTTGCTTTGCCTGCAGTAAATGTTATCGGATCAGATACAATAAATAGTGTTTTAGAGACTGCAGCAAGTTTAAATGCTCCTGTCATCATTCAATTTTCTAACGGAGGTGCTCAATTTAACGCTGGTAAAGGATTATCTAATGATGGTCAAAAAGCAGCTATACAAGGTGCAGTAGCAGGAGCTAAACATATACACCAACTTGCAGAAGCTTACGGAGCAACTGTAATTTTACATACTGACCACTGTGCTAAGAAATTATTACCTTGGATAGATGGACTTTTAGATGCTAGTGAAGAACACTATGCCGCTACAGGAAAATCTTTATTTAGCTCTCATATGATAGATTTATCAGAAGAGCCTTTGGAAGAAAACATAGCAATCTGTAAAGAGTACCTTACAAGAATGGCTAAAATGGAAATGACTTTAGAAATAGAGTTAGGTATTACAGGTGGTGAAGAAGATGGTGTTGACAACTCTGATGTTGATGATTCTAAATTATATACACAACCCGAAGAAGTAGCTTATGCTTACGAAGAACTTTCAAAAGTAAGTCCTAGATTTACAATTGCAGCTGCTTTTGGTAACGTTCATGGTGTTTACAAGCCTGGCAACGTAAAATTAACTCCAAAAATATTAAAAAATTCTCAAGAATATATTTCAAAAAAATACAATGTAGAGCATAATCATATTGATTTTGTATTCCATGGTGGTTCAGGTTCTACAGTTGAAGAAATTAGAGAAGGTATTAGCTACGGTGTAATTAAAATGAATATCGATACTGATTTACAATATGCTTTCTTAGAAGGTATTCGTGATTATGTTCAAGATAAAAAAGATTACTTACAAGGACAAATTGGCAACCCTAACGGTGCTGATGAGCCTAATAAAAAGTTTTACGATCCAAGAGTATGGTTACGTGAAGGGGAAAAAACTTTTATTACACGTTTAAAAAAGGCTTTTGAAGACCTTAATAATGTTAACACACTTTAAAACGTTAAAACAATCCGTTTTTAATTAAATATTCAATGTATGTCGTCTTGGTTTAAGAGAAAAGAAAAAGGAATACAAACAGCAACGGAAGAAAAAAAAGACACTCCTAAAGGTCTTTGGTATAAATCTCCAACAGGTAAAATTGTTGAGTCAGATGAACTAGCAAAAAACTTTTATGTAAGTCCAGAAGATGATTACCATGTAAGAATTGGTAGTAACGAATATTTTCAAATACTTTTTGATGATAACAAATTCAAAGAATTAGATGCTAAATTAAGTTCTAAAGATCCTTTAAAATTTGAAGACACTAAAAAATATGCTGAGCGTTTAAAAGCCGCTCAAGCAAAAACAGGACTTACAGATGCCGTAAGAACTGGTGTTGGAAAATCACTAGGAAAAGATGTTGTTATTTGCTGCATGGATTTTGCTTTTATTGGCGGATCAATGGGTAGTGTTGTCGGAGAGAAAATTGCACGTGGTATTGATCAAGCGATAAAAAAGAAAGTACCATTTATAATGATTTCAAAATCTGGTGGTGCTCGTATGATGGAAGCTGCGCTTTCATTAATGCAATTAGCTAAAACATCAGCTAAATTAGCACAACTTGCTGATGCAGGCCTACCTTATGTATCATTATGTACCGACCCTACAACTGGTGGTACCACAGCATCATATGCTATGCTAGGTGACATAAATATTTCTGAACCAGGCGCCTTAATTGGTTTTGCTGGCCCAAGAATTGTAAAAGATTTTACAGGTAAAGACCTTCCTGAAGGTTTTCAAACAGCAGAGTTTTTATTAGAGCATGGGTTTTTAGATTTTATATCACATAGAAAAAATTTAAAAAGTAAAATAAACCTATACATTGATTTAATTCAAAATAATCCTGTTAGGTCATAATAAAATTTATAGTATCTTTGCAAACTGATTGAAAAACTCAATCATATACATAAAAATCATTTAAAAATAATATTGGAATGTATTTAACAAAAGAAGTAAAAGCTGAAATTTTTAAAAAACACGGAGGTGTTGAAGCAAACACAGGTTCTGCTGAAGGACAAATTGCTTTATTTACACACCGTATCAACCACCTAACTGGGCATTTAAAAAACAACCGTAAAGATTTTAACACGGAACGTTCTTTAGTAAAACTAGTAGGTAAAAGAAGAAGCCTTTTAGATTATTTAATTAAGAAAGATATTACAAGATATCGTGCTATAATTAAAGAATTAGGAATTAGAAAATAATTTCAAAAGGGAAGCTTTATGCTTCCCTTTTTTTATAAAAAGTCCTTAAGGCGTTAAGGCACAAAAAGCTTGCACATAGTTTTTCATTGGTCGCACAACTACACAGCACAACAACTGTCCGCCTTGATACGGCAAAGACCAAAGTTTAACTAACTTGTATAAAGCAGGTTATAAATCAATTTTATGATTCCAAAAGTTTTTAAAGAGGTTATAGACCTTGGCGATGGAAGAGAAATTTCTATCGAAACCGGAAAATTAGCAAAACAAGCTCATGGTTCGGTTGTAGTACAATCAGGAAAATGTATGTTATTATGTACAGTTGTTTCTAACTACAAACAAAGTGATGTAGATTTTTTACCGTTAACAGTAGATTACCGTGAAAAATTTGCAGCAGCAGGTCGTTACCCAGGTGGTTTCTTTAAAAGAGAAGCAAGACCTAGTGACGGTGAAGTGTTAACAATGCGTTTAGTGGATCGTGTTTTACGTCCATTATTCCCAAAAGATTACCACGCTGAAACACAAGTTATGATTCAATTAATGTCTCATGACGATGATGTTATGCCAGATGCAATGGCAGGTTTAGCAGCATCAGCAGCTATTCAATTATCTGATTTCCCATTTGAGTGTCCAATCTCTGAAGCAAGAGTTGCACGTGTTAATGGTGAATTCGTTATTAACCCAACTAGAGCTCAATTAGCAGAGTCTGACATCGATATGATGATTGGAGCATCGGCTGATTCTGTAATGATGGTTGAGGGTGAAATGGATGAAATTTCTGAAGAAGAAATGGCAGATGCAATTAAGTTTGCTCATGAAGCTATTAAAGTACAATGTGCTGCTCAAGTAAAATTAGCAGAAGCTTTTGGTAAAAAAGAAACACGTGAATACACTGCTGAAAGAGAAGATGCTGATTTAGCTAAGAAAATTCATGATATGGCATACGATAAAGTATATGCTATTGCTAAAGCAGGTTCTTCTAAAAAAGAAAGAAGTACTGCATTTTCTGAAATTAAAGAAGAAATTAAAGCAACTTTCTCTGAAGAAGAATTAGCTGATTATGGTGATTTAGTTTCTAAATATTACGCTAAAGCTGAAAAAGCTGCAATTAGAACTTTAACATTAGATGAAGGTTTACGTTTAGATGGTCGTAAGACTGACGAAATTAGACCAATCTGGTGTGAGGTAGATTACTTACCATCAACACACGGTTCTTCTATTTTTACTCGTGGAGAAACTCAAGCATTAGCAACAGTTACTTTAGGTACTTCTAGAGATGCTAATAAAATAGATATGCCATCTTATGAAGGCGAAGAGAATTTCTATTTACATTATAACTTCCCTCCTTTTTGTACAGGTGAAGCTAGACCATTAAGAGGAACATCTCGTAGAGAAGTTGGTCATGGTAACCTAGCGCAACGTGGTTTAAAAGGAATGATTCCTGCTGATTGTCCTTACACAGTACGTGTTGTATCTGAAGTATTAGAATCTAACGGTTCTTCTTCAATGGCAACTGTTTGTGCTGGTACAATGGCATTAATGGATGCTGGTGTTCAAATGACAAGACCTGTTTCTGGTATTGCAATGGGATTAATTTCTGATGCAGAATCTGGAAAATACGCTGTATTATCTGATATTTTAGGTGATGAAGATCATTTAGGAGATATGGATTTTAAAGTTACAGGTACTTCAGATGGTATTACTGCTTGCCAGATGGATATTAAAGTAAAAGGATTAAGCTACGAAATTTTAGTGAATGCACTAAAACAAGCTCGCGAAGGTCGTTTACATATATTAGGTAAAATTACTGATACTATTTCTGCTCCAGCTGCAAGCGTAAAAGATCACGCTCCAACAATGGTTACTAGAAGAATTCCAAACGAATTTATCGGTGCTTTAATTGGTCCAGGTGGTAAAGTAATACAAGAGATGCAAAAAGAGACTGAGACAACTATCGTTATTAACGAAGATCCAGTAACTGAAGAAGGTATCGTTGAAATTTTAGGTGTTGGTAATAAAGGTATTGATGCTGTTATGGCAAAAATAGATTCTTTATTATTTAAACCTACAGTTGGTAGTGCTTACGAAGTGAAAGTAATTAAAATGTTAGATTTTGGTGCAGTTGTAGAATATGCTGAAGCTCCAGGAAATGAAGTTTTATTACATGTATCTGAATTAGCATGGGAACGTACTGAAAATGTATCTGATGTAGTAAACATGGGTGATGTTTTTGATGTGAAGTACTTCGGTGTAGATCCAAAAACACGTAAAGAAAAAGTTTCTCGTAAGGCATTGTTACCAAAACCAGAAGGTTATGTAGCAAGACCACCAAGAGATGACAAACGTTCTGGTGGACGTGATAATAGAGGTTCTCGTGACAACAGAAGTCGTGATAACCGAAATGACGATAGAAAACCAAGAGAAGATAAGAAAGAGGATTAAAAAACACCTCTCTTTTAAATACACAAAGGCCTTAATTTGAACAATTAAGGCCTTTTTTTTTGCTTTTAATCCGATATATGCAAAATAACACTACATAAATGTAACATTTGTTTTTTTTCAACGTATAATATAATGCAACCAATGCACAACAATAATTTACATAAGGATATTTAGATGAGACAGCTAAAGATTACAAAACAGGTAACCAACAGGGAAACCGCTTCGTTAGACAAATATTTACAAGAAATTGGTAAAGTAGATTTAATTACTGCCGATGAAGAAGTAGAATTAGCTCAGCGAATTAAAAAAGGTGATCAAGTTGCTTTGGAAAAACTTACCAAAGCAAACTTAAGATTTGTGGTATCTGTTGCAAAACAATACCAAAACCAAGGACTTACTCTTCCTGATTTAATTAACGAAGGTAACCTAGGTTTAATTAAAGCTGCTCAACGTTTTGATGAAACGCGTGGATTTAAGTTTATTTCTTATGCCGTTTGGTGGATTCGTCAATCTATATTACAAGCATTAGCAGAGCAATCTCGTATTGTGCGTTTGCCTTTAAACAAAATTGGTTCAATCAATAAAATTAATAAAACTTTTGCTTTCTTAGAGCAGGCACATGAACGCCAGCCTTCACCAGAAGAAATTGCAAAAGAATTAGATATGACTGTTGATGATGTAAAACAGTCTTTAAAAAATTCAGGCCGTCACGTATCTATGGATGCTCCATTAATTGATGGTGAAAACTCTAACCTTTACGATGTATTACGTAGTGGTGAGTCTCCAAACCCTGATAGAGAATTATTGCACGAATCACTTAGAACTGAAATTGAAAGGGCTTTAGAAACATTAACACCAAGAGAAGCTGACGTTATTCGCTTATACTTTGGTCTTGCTGGTCAACACTCTATGACGCTTGAAGAAATTGGTGAAACTTTTGATTTAACAAGAGAACGTGTTCGTCAAATTAAAGAAAAAGCTATTCGAAGATTAAAACATACTTCAAGAAGTAAAATTTTAAAAACATATCTTGGGTAAAACTCAAGCATAAATTACTCTTAAGAATATCCTGTATTGGAAAATTGTTCTAAAAATTGTAATTTGTGAACTATAACAACAGTTATCATGACTGTTCGTTTTTTGATTGATGAATAAACTCCGGCTGATTACCGGAGTTTTTAATTTAAAGTTCTCCCAACACTTCTTTTTTTAATTATTTATGCAAGACAAACAAGATCAAAAACAACTCAACAACCCGTTACACGGAGTTAAACTTGCTGATATACTTGAATTTTTAGTCGAAAAATATGGCTTTAAAGAACTTTCATTACAAGTTAATATCAATTGTTTTAAAAGTAACCCTACAATAAAATCTAGCTTAAAATTTTTACGCAGAACACCATGGGCAAGAGAAAAGGTTGAACAATTATATCTACAATCAATTAAATAATAATGGCTTTAAATATTGTTTTATTTGAACCTGAAATACCTAATAACACTGGCAATATTGGGCGCTTAAGTTTAGCTTCAGGTAGTCACCTACATTTAGTAAAACCTTTTGGTTTTGAATTAAGTGATAAACGTGTAAAAAGAGCTGGACTTGATTACTGGAAACATATATCGCTTACTATTTATGAAAGCATTGATGATTTTTATGCGCAACATAAAAACAAAAACTTTGCATACTTCTCTAGCCACGGAAATAAAACTCACTGGGATATCAAGTTTACAGATGATATGTTTTTAATTTTCGGCAAAGAATCTTCAGGTTTATCAAAAGACATTATTTCTGCTAACACTGATAAGTTATACAAAATACCACTACATAGTAATCACATTAGAAGTTTAAACCTTGCTAATGCAGTAAGTATTGCTGTATATGAAGGGCTGAGACAATTAAATCAATAGTTCTACTATCTTGATTATCTTTTTGAGTCACCATTAATCTTTTTCTAACTAAAGAACCACCTCAAATTCACTATTTTTGTGTAAACAGAAAAAGTTTATTCTTCAGATGAGTAAAATTAAGATAGCACCTTCGCTTTTAGCAGCAGATTTTGGAAACCTTCAACGTGATATAGAAATGGTTGAGAACAGTACAGCCGACTGGCACCATATTGATGTTATGGATGGCGTTTTTGTTCCAAACATATCATACGGAATGCCCGTTGTAAAAACAATAAATACACATGCTAAAAAACCGTTAGATGTACATTTAATGATTGTAGACCCTGACAGATATATTAAAACTTTTGCTGATTTAGGTGCCGCAAATCTTACTGTTCATTATGAGGCATGCACACATCTGCACAGAACACTACAAGCCATTAAAGCTGAAGGAATGAAAGCTGGTGTTGCATTAAACCCACATACAAACATCAATTTATTAGAAGACATTATTAATGATATTGATATTGTGCTTATAATGAGTGTAAATCCTGGTTTTGGAGGCCAATCATTTATTGAAAATACATATACTAAAGTAAAAGCACTTAAAGCTTTAATACAAAAAAAAGGAGCTAACACTATAATTGAAATTGATGGCGGTGTTACAGCTTCAAATGCTAAAGCTTTACATGATGCTGGTGCAGATGTTTTAGTTGCAGGTAGTTTTGTTTTTAATAGCGAAAATCCGACTCAAACGATTAAAGAACTTAAAGAAGCTACTGCGTAATGAATACTCTCGATCTTATTATTATTGGTGGTGGACCAATTGGTATTGCTTGCGGTTTAGAAGCTCAAAAAAAAGGACTTACTTATTTAATTTTAGAAAAAGGCCCTATTGTAAACTCTTTATTTAACTACCCGGTTAACATGCAATTTTTCTCTTCTTCTGATAAATTAGAGATTAATGAAATACCATTTATTAGTAACGAAGCAAAACCAAGGCGTAGTGAGGCTCTTGAATATTATCGCAGAATAGTTACGAGTAACAAACTCAATATTAATTTGTTCGAAAAGGTAGAAAATATAAATTCTGCTAACGATATATTTACCGTTATCTCTTCAAAAAAAACATATACAGCCACAAACGTAGTTATCGCAACTGGTTTTTATGACATTCCGAATACAATGAATGTACCAGGTGAAGATTTAGATAAGGTGAAACATTACTACAATGATCCACATTTTTACGCACAACAGAAAATAGCAGTTATTGGCGCTAGTAATTCTGCCATTGATGCTGCA
Source organism: Cellulophaga sp. HaHaR_3_176 (assembly GCF_019021925.1). Lineage (NCBI taxonomy): Bacteria > Pseudomonadati > Bacteroidota > Flavobacteriia > Flavobacteriales > Flavobacteriaceae > Cellulophaga > Cellulophaga sp. HaHaR_3_176. Next base: position 208,988 of record NZ_CP058990.1, on the reverse strand, counting down.
TTAGAGTGTTATAGAAAGGGTGCTGATGTTAGTTTAATTATTAGAGGTGATGAAATTGGGCAACGAGTTAAATACTGGGTACGCCCTGATATTGTAAATAGAATTGAAGAAGGTAGTATTAAAGCCTATTATAACGCAACTATTAAAGAAATTGAATCTGATAAAGTTATAATTAACACTCCTGAAGGAGAAGTAACTTTAGATAATGATTATGTTCTTGCACTTATCGGTTACAAGCCGAATTTTAGTTTTTTAGAAAAATTAGGCATCGAACTATCTGATGATGAAAAGAGGCTTCCTAATTACGACCCTGATACTATGGAAACTAATGTATCTAATTTATATTTAGCTGGTGTTATTTGTGGCGGTATGGAAACTCACAAATGGTTTATAGAAAACTCAAGAGTACATGCTCAAATGATTGTAAAATCTATTTTAGAAAAAAAATAGAACACTCCCTGTTTTCAGGGAGCTAAATTCCCTTTTACTGATGTATTTTTATTACATTTTTCATCTAACCTTTGTTAAAAATTGTTCATATGAAAAATTTAATCCCATTTCTAATGAAACGTAGACAGGTTATGCTTAAAATATTAAAAATAAATACACTCCTTATTTTTTGTTTTTTTTCACTAGTTGTATCTGCTCAAAATTCTGAAAAAGAAAAAGACACCACTAAAAAAACTTCTAACACTATAAATTTTGGATGGTCAGCAAGGAAAGGGTCTGATACTTTAAAGCCTTTTTTTGATAAATTAAAAACTGCTGAATATGGTGTTCAACGTTTTTCAATATTTGACCAACTTATCGAGCACCATACTCAAAAAAGCAATATAGATTCTGTTGTAAATTATGCTAACATTTACGTAAAAGAAATTAGAGGTTGGGACCAAACAGAGCATATAAAAAACAGGTATTTAGCCAAAGCACACTACTATTTAGGTAATGGAAATTTATTGAATGGCTTATTTGAAAATGCTATTAAATGGCATATTAAAGGCTTGCAAGATGCTGAGAAAACGAATTATACAGAATATCAATATAAAAACAAGTTAGGCTTAGCAAAATGCTACATACAACAATCCAATTACGCTAAAGCCATTACAATTTTACAGAAATCATTAACCGAATTTGCTCCAGAATATCCTTCTTTAAAAATTGAAACCAATTTATTATTGGGTAAAACGTATCGCTTTAAAGAAGATTTTGAAAAAGCAGAAAGCTACTATAATGATGCCATTACAATTTCTAAATCTTTAGATGATTTGGAAATGAAACTTACGATACAACTAGAGCTTGCCAAGCTAGCCGAAGCCAAAGGAGAACTCGGTGAAGCATTTCAGAGTTTTGAAGATACTAGAAATGAGGCTAAAACTAATGGTTTGGATGCTATTTACTATGAAGGCTCTCTTTTAATAGCCCGATACTATTACAACCAAGGCTTTTATGATGCAGCTACAATTGGATTATCAATGGCATATATTAATGCGATAGATAGCGAAAACCTTACTTTTCAAAAAGAGATGCTTATTTTACAATCTAAATCGTTTGCAAAACAAGACGATTTCAAAAATGCATATGCCACGATGACTCATTTGTTTAATGTGCAGCATAAAATAAAAACAAAACAACAACAAGCAATTGTAAAAGAGTTAGAAGTACAATATGAAACGTTAGAAAAAGAAAAGTCTATTACTAGTTTAAAAGAAGATAAATTAATTAAAGAGGTTGAATTGGACAAACAACGTACTTACAAAAATGCTTTTTTAATTGGTTTCTTAATTATTTTAATTCCTATTATAGCATTGCTATTTGTGTACTATCAAAAAATACAAACACAGAGCGAATTATCTAAAAAACAAGATGAGATTAATACTCAAAAAGTAAAATCGCTTGTACAAGAGCAAGAATTGAACCTAATTAAAGCAGCTATAGAAGGGCAAGATGAAGAGCGTAAACGTATCGCACAAGAGCTACATGACAGTATTGGAGGCAATTTAGCGGGTATAAAACTGCAATTATCTAGTTTTGCCAAAAACTCTGAAGCTTTAAAAACAATTAATGGTCAAATTGATGAAACCTATCAATTGGTTAGAGACATTTCACACACTCTTATACCTAAAAAATTTAAACAAAACGCTTTTACCGATTTAATTAAAGAGTATGCGAACTCTATTTCTAAAACAAATATGCTAGCGGTGAGTTTTCACCCCCACCCTATTGAAGAGATTAATGTTATTGAAGAAAAAGTTCAAATGGAACTTTTTAAAATTCTTCAAGAATTAATGACGAATACCTTAAAACACGCCGAAGCTACTAAAGTTGATATTCATTTAAATTTGATAGCTAACGAACTTTCCTTACTTTTCGAAGATAATGGAAAAGGCTTTGATATTGCAACGACAACAGATGGTATTGGACTAGGAAATATTAAAAGTAGAATTGAAGTTATAAATGGAATTTTACGTGTAGACTCTAATATAAATAGAGGTACTATTATAGCTATTGAAATTCCGAATATAAAAAACGTATAAAATGAATTACAATTTAATTATTGCTGATGATCATAAAATGTTTATTGATGGCCTAATAAGCATACTTCATGAAGCACCTGAATTTTCGATAACCCTAACCGCTAAAAATGGAGCTCAGGTCGAAAAATATTTAGCAATAAATGGAGCTGATGATATTCATTTACTAATTACAGATTTAACCATGCCTGAAATGGATGGTATTGAATTAAATAAAATTGTAAAAGAAAAATACCCCGCTCTTAAAACATTAGTAGTAAGTATGCATATTGATGGTGGAATGATTGATAAGCTCATCAGAAATAACGTGGATGGCTACGTGCCTAAAAATGCCGAAAAAGAAGAATTACTTACTGCAATACGAAGTATTGTTGGCGGTGAAAAATATTTTTCTTCAGAAATAAAAAAGGCTTATACTGATGCTATGTTTGAAAACAAAAAATCAGAAGAAATAAACTTGACAGATAGAGAAATTGAAGTGCTAAAGCTTATTGCTGAAGAGAATACGACTCAAGAAATTGCAGACAAATTATTTTTAAGCAAGCATACTATAGAAAGCTATCGAAAGAATTTAATATCAAAGTTAAGCGTGAAAAATTTAGCTGGTCTTACCAAACATGCTATAAAAATGGGCTTGTTAGATAATTAAACTAACATACTAAAACCATAAAAAGCTACCCAATTACTTAGGTAGCTTTTATTTTAATTTTAAACTTTAAATTATCTACAAGAAATTGCTATTTCTCTAAGTTCGTCAACATTCATTTTTTGAGACTCTACCATTGTTGCATATTTTTCAGACATTTTATCAAGCATACAAGTACACATTAATGTTGCCTTCTCGTCTGAAACTGCACCTTTGTTTGAATTAACGCAGCCTTTTAGAAATTCAGATTTATCTTCTTCTGACCAGCCTTTTGGTTTAGATTCTCCACAAGAATAAAGGAGTACCGTTAACAAGAGTGCCATTCCTAATTTAATTACCTTACTTTTTAAATTTTTCATAATTTTAATTTTCATTACTGGTTGGTTACATATAGTTAATACGTTTAAATTTAGAGAAAAATTACTATTTAATATAAGAAATAAACTTAATAGTAAATCTTATTTTTCTTCTATATTTTTCGATTAAACAAAAAAAGCTACTTAAATTAATTAAGTAGCTTTTGCCTATTGTTACATCTACCATGAGTGCTTTTAAAAAACACTTATAGTTATTAATTTAATGGTAGTACTAGGTAAATTGATTTTTCTCCTTTAGTGATGTTTTTTGATAATTTTTCAAAAGCCTCTGATTCACTATCTTCAGAATCCCAATCATTTCTTCCTAAATCAAAATCTGTATAATACTTTTCCCAATCAGTATAGTTCTCTTTAGCAAGAGCTAAAGTTTTTGAGTTAATTGCTACAACCTCATCTTTACTCAAATAACCAGCAGCATACCCCATACAAGCGTTATTTACCACTCTTGCATAATCCCAAGCTTTATACTCATAAGTTTTAGTTTGCAAATCTTCTATTGATTTTAAGAGCGAAGCTTTATCTGAAATATCCCACATGCTTTTAAGCATCCTTTTTGTACCACTTTTCTGAGAATCATCAAAAGGAAATTCAAAAAGCTCTTTATAGGCTGATATTAATTCTTCATCTGTTTTGTAATCAACCAACATTGAATTTACTTCAGATTGCCCTCCGTAACCATGTACAAAATAAATACCGCCTACCATAAAACCACTCAACTTATCGTCTTTAAGTTCTTTTTTTTCTTCTTTTGAGCCACATGATGTAGCAATAACTAGTAATAATAGAAATGAAATACTCAACAGTTTACTTTTCATAATTTAATCGTATTTAGGTTTATTATTTTTTTTACTTTATTTAATTATGCTACCTCAATTAATTCTATCTCATTTTAAAAAATGTTTCAAATAAGAAGCTATTTAATACAACTTCTATTGTGAGTAAATTTTCTTTCAAAGAACGGATTATTTGCTTAATTATACTAATTAAATTCTCAACTCAAACCAAAAAAACATCTCTCGTTATAATTATAACTATAAAAAAAAGCTTGTAGTATTTATAATTTCAAACTTTATTAGCTTACTCATCAATTTTAAAACATCAAAATTATTTACTCCAAAAAATTGAACTTCTACATTCTATGTTTCTAAAATAATCCTTGAGTTATTTTAATAAGCTCATAAAAACACAAAAAGCTACCTAAATATTTAGATAGCTCTTGATGTTGTTTCTTACTCTGTACTGCACTCGTTTTTATCTACGTCATCTTTGTTTAGTGTCTCTGGAAATTTGGATATTTGATGTGATTGGCACATTAACTGTCTAACTTAGGCTTTCAATTCATGTCTTAAAAAAAGGCTACCTAATTGAATAGATAACTTTTCTTGTTTAAATTTTTTAAGTGAAACTTTATTGGGATGGTATTTGTTACAAATTAGCACTAGTGAGGATTCTAATTACTATGCTCTTTTTCTCAACAGAGAGATTCTCGCGTTAGCGGTGCAATTTTTCTATCAGCTAGCTTTCTAATAACATGTTGTCCAATAAGTCATCAAACTCATTCCTTTGCGGTTCTACTTGTAAATAATTTACATTAAATTTTCCTTGCAAATATTTAAGTAATTTAGGTTTAAGATAAAGTTCCTTCTTATCATTAAGTAAAATATCATCTGCAAATTCTTGTCCTATAACTTGTAGCCAAAAAAAGATGGGTACAGGTTTTTCTAATTGATAATTATCTTTAAAATATTCCGCTTTAGAAACCTCCATTTCTGAAAATTTAAATCCTGAAAAATCACAATTTTCTAATCCTTCTTTTAATTTTTTAGTAATAATAAATGCCGGATAACATTCCATTAAATCATCACCAAGCCAATCTTCAAGATCGATATGTAAATTTAAAATTGTCTTAAAGGGAGGTTCAAACTCTTTAAACGTAGTTTTTTCACCAAGACCAGAAATTACTTCAGGTTGTATTTTTGTATAGTTTTCCATTTCAATATTTATTATAAAGGCGGATCAAATAAATTCCACTCGTGCCACATCTATAATCGCAGAACTTGGCGCGCTTTAGTAAAGCGTGACTAATTGTTTTACTGTTTCAAATTACCATAGTGGATGTACTTTAACCGAAGGGATTTCTAGATTTTCCTCTTCATAGATTGCATAGCTACTTTTTTTCCAATCTAATATTTTAAAATAGGTTGGTTTAATAAATAAATCTACCCAAATCAATTATTGTTATTGTCACAAATGTTGGAACAATACTATCTATAACTATGAGACATTGTTTAAAGATAATAAATTGCATTGCAAATACTAAAAAAAATTAAACACACTTCACAGAAGTGCGCCAGAGTTACGGATATGCCGCGCGAGGGGATTCTATGACTTGTTTTTATCCTCCATAATCAATTATCCTCAATTAGATTACCATCTTCATCTTTGTAGAAACGGCTTCCGTCTTTGTAGGTGTATTTTCGTTGGTTTTCTGTGTCAATGTTATTATCCTCAACATCTTCATCTATCAAATTCTTGATTGAAGCGAGATATTTTGGATCTTCATCATCAAAAATGTCTTCTCCATCTAACATATAAGCCCTTAATAATGATTCTTGAGATTTTTTATTTTCTTCAAGTTCGTAAAGTACTTGTCCTAAACTAAAATGTATGTATGCATTTGATAGACCATCAGGACAATTAAGCACATTGTAATAATTTTCTTTTGCTTCATCAATATTTCCTAATGAAAAATACGAATCTGCAATACTAGTGTAAAGCCAAGTGGCTGCTTCCCAATTTGCTTTTGGATCTGGCACGATATTTAATGCTTCTTCATATTTTCTCAGGGCTGGACGTATGTTTCCCTGCTCATAAAGGTCATTTCCTTCTTCGCTCAACTGCTCTATACGATTGTAATCTGCATCGGAGAGTTCCTTTAGCTTTCTTGGTTTCATTTAGTCTTTAATATATTGTTCGGGGTGAAGGTAGAAGTCTAAATACTCGGGTTTATCTCCTTCAAAATAACGTAGCCCTGCATCGAGTTCTACTTCCTTCCATATTTCTAATGCCCTTTCATATTCTGCAATTTCAAAATGATATAGTCCAACATAATAATCACACTCTCCATCAAAATTATGTAAATTATTATTGTTTTCTTGCATTCTATTTAACCAACGTTTCGCTTTATCCAGTTTATCATTGGTTATTGCATGTTTAAATGCCATTTTTGAAAAATTATAACCTTGATTCCAATTCTTCTTGGGTTCAGGAAATAATTCCCATGCCTCTTCAGAGAGCTTAAAAAAATTACCAACATCTCCTTTTTTAATATATTCGACTGCGGCCTTTCCTTTCGCTATCACTTTATCATAAAATTTATTTTCTAAAACTGCCATATTTATTTTATTAATTGATTTATTCTATTATTAAAATGGATTAATATAACCTGTTGTTTTTCCTAAAACAGCTCCTTTTGATCTATTAGTTCTATAATATTCTAAAACATAATTTTTACTATCTAACATGAACTCTCTTACTTCGGTTCCTTTGGGTAGATATTTATTTTTTATCGCTACATCATTCCACCAATCTACAGCATTTGTAATATGACCCATATCTGCATCCTTGATATCTAAACGGTATAAAACACTTATCGCCTTCTAAAGTTTTACTTTACCGTAAATATCTAAAGTGCAATCCCAAACCTTTTCTCCAAACTCATTATATGCTTGTACAGGTGTGCCCAAATAATCGCAAGCAATACTATAGGTTTTTCCGTCAACAATTTTTGCCGCTGGTGTAAAAGAATTATAATCAAATACCCATGTTATTACATTACTACTATCTACAGGCTCTACATCTTCACTTACTACAAAACCTTTTGCACTTACAGAGAGTTTAGGACCGTCTGATAATTTATATCAAAGAACTTTTTTTTAAAAAATTTACCTCATATAAAAATACAAAAAGCTACCTAATTTACTAGATAGCTCTTGATGTTGTTTCTTATGCTGTATGGCACTCGTTGCAAACGAGCGCTAGCGGGGGAAATAAACGCCTAAATACTACGAATACTGGGCAAAAAAAGAAAAAGGGCAAAAAAGACAGAAACGCCCACAAATAAAGAGATTGAAGCGTAAACGCTAAATGTTAATAACTTTTGTTGAAATGGCTAAAAACGAAGTTTTTGAACAGGAAAAAGCAACCGTTTCGGTTGCTTTTTTGTTTTTAGAATGTATTCTATTCGTTTACATAATCATCTTTTAATTTGTATTCTTTAATTTCTTCCATTCTTTCTTTAAATAGTGGAATAAAAGCAATTGCATTAAAGTCTTGAAAACGGTCTTTGTATTTTATTAAAATTTGCTCTACATATTCAACAATTTCATCACACATTTTAATTCTCATTTCGTTTTCTGGCAAATCGGAATACTTATTTATGACTAACATTTGGTCTATTACAAGTTTATCGTCTTTCTTTTTATATCTAGCAAGTGATTTTAACTTACCTTCTTCAATATCTTTTATATCAAAAAGCCTTAAAACAATTCTTAAGTTTGTATGATGTCCATCAACTTTACACAATTGATTAGATATTGATTCTTGCCAAACCATATCTCTTAAATTGTCTGCAATATATCCTATGACTTTTTGTGTTAAATTCGTTTTTTCCTTATTACCAGCCCATCTAGCTTCAAAAGACATCGTTAAGAATGTTCCCATAATTTTAATTTTTAATGACAGGTTTTATTACCTGCTGGTAATTTTCCGTGTTTGTTTTGAAAATCTTTTATTTTTTGAGTTTCTAATAATCGGTCTGCTTGTTTTGTGCCTCCAGAATCAATAACTTTCATATCTAAACCAGCAGTTTTACCAGGTATAATTTTTCCATCAGCATCAAGAGCAAAAGAAGTTTTTTTAGATCTGTTAATTCTAGATTGTTCTAATTTTGAATCAGGATACCTTTTAGAAGAGTTTTTAGATTCTCCTATTTTATAAGTATCTCCTTTTTTAAGTTTTTGATAGGATGTAGGGGGATCACATTAATAGTATTCATCTTAATGAAATTGATTTAGATTTATTGCTTTTCCTGCATTTTTAGCACTCAAACCTTTGATTAAACTTTTTTGCAATTTACTTATAGCGTAGAATTTATGCGGTAGGGCACAAGCAAGATACTTAGGCTAGCGGGGGCTTAAAACGATTTTTACTTAAAATCAACCATTTTGGTTGCTTTAAAACTATTAGAAACTCTGTTTTAATAAAATTCTATCTTACAATCTGACAATAAGTAAGTTCTGTTATCCGATAACTCAATTTTATCACAAACTATTTTTCCAGTTATTAAACCTAATATTTTTGCACCTCCAGTTATTTCTTTTCGCCAACCTTCAACATCCCCTTTATACGACAAACAATTAAAAAGTTCATTTGTTGGTAGCCATAACTTACAATTTTCATTTACGACTCCACCACTTTGCGCTATTGGTTGCTCATCAAATTGTGAAGTCACTTTGTTAAATAAAGAATCATTAAAATCGTCATTTCCGCTATCTGATATATATAGAACTTTACTATCCTCAATATTTATTGTTCCTGGTATAATTCTTTCAAACTTACTCATCTATGGCGTTACATTAATATTAACATTATTCAAACCCATTATCTTCAATATCCATAAGTAAATATTCTTGTAAACTTCCACTAATTTTTATGTTATTATAGAAGAGTTCAAAAGGGTATTCTTGTTCGTCAAACGTTGCGATACCATCAACAAAAGCAAGAACTTCTGCAACGCTTTCAATCATAACCATTTTAATAAACTCTTTGAGATTTTCTTTATTTTCTGAATCTATTGAGTTATATAACTGTTGCGCTTTACTCCAATATTTATCTTTAAATAATTCTTTGTTTGAACTCTCTAATATGTCAAAATAGCGTTTAAAATTTTCAATAAGAACTTCATTTTTAATGTTTTTAGCTATTAATTCTTCATTCATTTTCATGGCTTTAGTGATGTTTTGACTTATTCATTTCTGGATACATACTTTTATTTAAATCAATAAGCTCCTTTAATTTAGAATTAGGAATTTCAGGATAAATCCTTCTTAACTCTCTTATATCTCTTGCTAGTAGTTCCCTCGCTGACGCAAACGGCTTTCCTGTATTTGGATTTATTTTACTTTTCGATACAATTCCTGGTTCAAAACCTGGCCTTCTATTATTATGTCCATATTTATCGACAAGAATTGCAGGTGCATTTAATTTATCATAATTAGCTACTAAATCTTTCGCCTAAAGATAAAGAAGCTATTCTTTATAATTTAGATGCTTTGCTTAGAGACGCTAAAACTAGAAAAGTTTATCAATAAAAAAACCACAACATTTTTTAAATATTGTGGCTCATTTTTAATTTATAATTTTCCTTACTCAAACTCGACACTAGTTACAAACTAGCGGGAGCGGGGGGCTATTGAATAATAACCTCCGCTTCTGAGACTTCTAGATCTTCTTCCAATTGAATAGATATAGTCATTTTAGGATAACTGTTTTCTGCTTTAAAGAAAAATAATAAATCAGATTCATAAAAATCAATATGTGATACTTCTAATTCCTTTTTTAATTCCTGATAATCTTCACTTGTTGGTTTATAATTAGATTGACTATATGATGAATCTGTAATTTCAGTTGAAATGAAATCGATTATTGAATTCATTTTATTTGAGTCTATTTTTTTTATTGTTAATTCTAATTGATTTAATAAATCAATAAAATCTTCATAAACTAGATTTTCACCCTCTTTTTCTGAATTTAAATGAACTAATATTTTTTTGTTAGAAAAAGGTAAATTAATATAACCAGTAAGTTTATTCTCTTTGATTTTTATACTTTCAATCATCATTAATGGACATTTAATTTTTTTCTTCGTCTAGTATTTACGTCATATTCATATTTAGCTTGTACCTTTCCTTCAAATATTTCTGTTTGAATTACTTTTCCTGTTGAAGATTTTTCCCATTTATATGTCATATTAGTATCTGAAGCAAAATATTCAGCGCTAACTCCTTTATTGGCAACAAAATCACGAATAGCAGGTTGGCATCCAGGTTTACAAGGATTTAATTGACCTGTCATTTTTAAATGATCTCCTTGTTGAACCATGCCATCTACCTCATTCATAAATTTCCTTTCTGTATGAGTTAAAAGAGCTTCTTGTTGATTTAAACGGCCACCTCCAGGTACACCACCACTTTGATATGTATTACTAAAAACTGACTCACCATTACGAATTACTTCTGTTCCTAATCCATGTGCTAGACCAAAAACGTCAATATATTTATTGGTATCACCAACATACGCATAAAAATTAGGTAATCCACCTTCCAACCCAATCGGGTCTTGGCTTATATAAGTTCCACTATCTGGCGAGTAATATCTAAACCTATTATAATAAAGTCCAGTCTCAATATCCTCATATTGTCCTTGATATCTAAAAGGTATGAACGTTTTATCGCCTTCTAAAGTTTTTACTTTACCATAAATATCTAAAGTACAATCCCAAACCTTTTCTCCAAACTCATTATATGCTTGTACAGGTGTGCCCAAATAATCGCAAGCAATACTATAGCTTTTTCCGTCAACAATTTTTGCCGCTGGTGTAAAAGAATTATAATCAAATACCCATGTTATTACATTACTACTATCTACAGGCTCTACATCTTCACTTACTACAAAACCTTTTGCACTTACAGAGAGTTTAGGACGGTCTGATAATTTATACTCCCACTCGTGCAACAGAACGTTACCATCGTATACAAATCTAGTAATTTTTTTGTTAAAAACCTTGGCTGTTCTTCTACCTAAAGCATCATACTCAAAAGAAACTTCTTTACCATCTGCTCGTACTATATGTTGCAACATTCCGTTACCAAAATAGCTATAGGTTTCATCTCCCTTTTGAGTTTGTTTTAATAGTAAGTTGCCTTCAGCATCATAATTATAACTTGCATTATCATCTTTAATTAACTTGCCGCCTTTGCTATAGGTTCTATCTTTTCTTCCTTTAGTTTTAAAAAGGTTACCTACAGCATCAGGCATTTTATAAATTGTTTCTGCTCCCCCTTTATAGCTAGCAGATAATAAGCTGCCCTCTTGGTCGTAACTATAATCTACTTTTTTACCTGTTATTTGATTTATTGTACTACGCAAACGATCACCAGCAGACCAATTGTATTGTACACTTCGGGCACGTGCTGTTTTGTTGCCTTCTACATTTTTTGCTTGTATGTGTATATTTTGGTGTGTTACTCGACCTTGACTATCTCGCTCAGTCTGCATATCTAAAACAGCTATGCCATTACCACCTTTTACCATTCTACGAATTTCTAGCCCTAGCTGGTCTCGCTCAAAAGTAGCTTGCCATGCATCACTTTCATTGACCAAACCTGAAACATTACTGTTTAATGCCGCTATGCGAGATAATTGCCCATTGGCATTAAAACCATGCATAATATCGGCACCTAATGAACTTTTAATCTTGGTTCTATTACCTAGGTTATCGTATTGGCTTTTTACGCTATGTCCGTTTTGTATTTCTTCTACTAAATTACCCTTACTATCGTATGCCATTTGCACTGTAGCATCTGCATTGGTAGCTTCTACCAACCTACCATCGGGGTTGTACGCAAAATATTCTCCAGTACCATCGTAATGGTCTGCAGCTAATATATTACCTACACCGTCATACACATAACTGGTGTACCTTTCATCTGGGCGCAATACTTTTAATACCCTACCTGCACGGTCTCGTATGTACCTGCGTTGTAAACCATCAAAACCCCATTCGCTTGCAATTTGGCCTAATGGATCTAAATTAAAACGGTATGCATCGCCATGTTCGTTTACAATACCTATAAGTTGTTCTTCATTATCGTAATTAAAATAAACGGTTTTTTTATTTTCTGTACGTGATTTTAAATTACCTAAACCCCAATAGGTAAAGCTTACATCTCTATTTTTATCGTAAGCACGTATTACATTTTCGGCTTTATCATAATTAAAGTAATGGGTGTTATCTGGCTCTTTTAACTGTACTACATTACCAAGCTTATCGTAAGTGTATTGGGTTGTGCTACCTTTTACGTTTATATGTTTTTTTAATTGTCCTAAGTCATCGTAATACCAAACTGCAAAACGGCCATCGTATAAATTTATACGTTGTAAATCGCCTTGTTCATTCCAGGTCAGTTTCGTTTCATTACCTAAATCATCAATTATACTATAAATTTCATTTTCTTTATAAGTGTACGTAGTACTCGTACCATCGGGGTATTTACGTTTTATTAATTTACCCTCATCATCATACACCCAATTAGAAACCATTCCGCCAGGTGTTCTTGTTCCTATTATCCTGTCTTCTGCATCATACTCTAAAACAGTATTACCCCCATTAGCATCTTGTATTGCTACTAAATTTCCTTTAGCATCGTATTTATATTTAGTTGCATTGCCAACAGGATCCATCACCAAAACTAAATCTTGAGTACCATTATATTTCTGATACGTTTCTCCACCACGTGCATCTGTAATGCGATAAATTAAATTATCCTCATCATAATAATAAACAGTCGTATGCCCTAAAGAATTTGTTGTACTGGTTTTTCCTTTTTCATATTGTGTCCAATATTCTAAAATACCTTCATCTCCCCAAGTATGTATACATTTAGCATTTGACCCAACGCCTTCATACTCCCAATAAAAACTAAGTCCGTTTTGACTGGTTAATTGTACTAATAAATGTTTATCGTATTTAAATATTTTTTCTGTATTATGAGCATCAATAACTTTTACTAAATTATCTTCATCATCAACCACATACCGAATAAGGGGTATAGTTTCTCCTTCATTTTTGGTTGAAACACTTGTTATTTTATTATTAAATGTATCTATTTTTAGTACTCTATCTGCACTATCTATAATTTCTGATAAAGCACCTTTGTTGTAATAAAAAGTTATTGAATGCTTTAAAGTATCTTTTATTTGATATACAGGAAAAAGATCGTTATCAATTCTAGAATTTAAAAAGCTATACTCAAGGCCAGTAGCATCTTTATATCCATACCTACCAGTGGCATCTTTAAACCAAGTAATGCGTTCTTTTCGATGGTAAAAGCTATCACCTTCGTGCAATTGTGGTAAAACAATTTCTCTACTATCTGGTAATAATAGCGTAATAAAACCATTTTCCATCTCCCAATACCCAATTTGGTAACTATGGTGCCAATTAGTACCTATAGGTCCAGTAATTTCTCCATCACTATGGTAATAACGCGTCCATATTAAAGGTATCGGACCTGGTAATGAAAAATCATCATTTTCAGCAAAAACCCTTCCTGTAGCAGCATCAACAGGCTCACCAAACAACTTACATTTTACTTTTTGTAGTCGTTTAGCCTTTGCTGGGTTCATAGGCATAATATCATCTATATATTTTTGAAGTCTATTACCTCCTTTTTTAAACAACTTACCCATGCCTTTAAGGCCTAAACCTATTGCCATCGCAAAAAGATCTATAGTTGGCGGGCCGCCAACTAATACAGGTAAACCGCCAGGTATTACCGTAATTAGCGCTGCTGTAGGCGCCATAAGACTTACTTTAGGCTTTGGACTTTTAATTCTGAAAGGGGCTGGCATACCCACTAAATTACAAGATAATGCTGGCAAAAATTGATATGAAAACGGTGCACCATCTGCCATTACAGTAGAACTTCCCATGAACATTTCTGAAGAAGCCATAGGTGCTACTACAGGTAATGCATGAACTATTATACCTGGTAAATGCTGAATACTAATGCCCGCATTAGCAATAAACTTATTATTTACCATTACACTAGGTGCCATTGCTTTTACTATAGAAACTGCTACGCTAGATACACTTATAGGTTGTGGTACAGGCTCACCATCATCTGTATATTCAGGTTCTGGCGCTGGTGGTATTGTGGTATTTATAGCTGCGAAAATAGCTCCTAAAATATCGAAAACCATACCAACATGTGGTACCGCCATCATTGGCAAGGGCGGAAAAACTGTAGGGTGAAAATCTATACCAATTGCAATATCTTGAAACTTACCCGCAGGCTGCCCTGGTATAGCTGGTAGTACTGATGCTAATGAAGTTTGAAAACTATCTAATGAAGACTTTCCGTCGGCAACCATATCTAGAAACCCGCGTTCTTCTCCTTCTTGTCCTTCTTCACCCTGGGTTGCTATCTTACTTGCCTTATTATTAAGCTTGTTTATTGCCATTGCGGTATTTTGTTTTTACTGAGCCAATTATTTCTATTTAAATATTTTTTATCTATTGCTTCAGTTCCTTGCAATAGCGTTTTCCAATCTTCACCTATCGTATTTTCAAATCTTGTCGTTAATTTTTCTATAATCTCTTCTCCCATATCAGCATCTTGTGCTACTTGTAAAGCTACTGCTGCTGAAAATAAATATGTAGAGCCTCTGCGAACTTCTAAAGGCAAGTTACTACCCGCCTGTAAAGAGTATATAGCAGCTTTCCACGATTCTTTATTTTTACTTTCTTTAAAATATAAGAAAGACTCCATGCGGTAGGCTTCCATTACATGAAAAACGTCTCCCTTATTAATCGCTTTTATTGCTAAATTTCTATAACATTTTAAAGCTGTTTCAGTATCTTTATGTACGAGCACAAGTGCTGCTTTTAAAAGTATCGCAGAACGCCAAATTGGGTAAGCTTCTTCGGCTACACTATCATCCTCTGTCATTTCTAGTGTTTTTTCTACATGCTCCATTGCTGGTTTATCTTCCTGTATACTAAAAAATGCAATTGTAGAAACTAAATATGATGTTGCTTTGGTATTAAATGTTTTTAACTGAATCCCTAATTCTATTAATCTTTCACTTTCTGTTATAACAGACATTTCTTTATTTACTGTTGCCTCCATAATACGGCGTACTTGCTTCTGAAACTTTGAACTAGGTGCATGTGGCCGTGTTTCATTACTATCACTATCCATAGCATTTTTCATTGCCGCAGCCATATGTAGAGTTACAGACAGCTCTTTTACTATTCCCTTTTTATGCTTTACTATCTTCGGGAATTTTCTAGACCCTATGGGGTCTATAACTGCTAAACGAATACCTTTTGGTAGGCCCTTATCCATTTTTTGAGCGAACCATTTCTCAAACCCATCACTATGAACACCTGGAGGGAAATAAAGGATAAAAGACTCATCATCAAGGGGTAAATTTTCTTTTAATCTTAGTAGTTCTTTTAAAACACTATCAAAAGTTGGTTTCAAGCTAAGGTCTACCATATAATCTTTATCTAGATAGCCATCGTTTTTCAAAGCACCAAACATATCTAAACTTCCCTCGGCCGGACTGTTAAACCAACTTGTAAATTCTTTCCAAAGTTGTTCTTCAAAAGTTTCTGCAGAAAGGTAAAGAGTGTTTATTCTAAAAAAAATATCATCAAACATCCCTACTGGAGAACCTTCTATCTCCATAAACTTGTCTATTATATCAATATCGTGATGGTTACAGACCCATATGGCCATGTCCCATTTTTTTCCATCTATTTTTTTCCAAGTATTTCTTATTTTATAGAATTCCTGGGCTATTGTAGCGTCTTCCATTAAAAAATATTAAGAGTTTAGTTTTACCATTGCCCCGTTAATTAATGTATTTGCCGAAGATGTTGTTGTTAAATTTGTCGCTGAAATGATAGTTTCTGTCCCTTGTATAGTAACCTTAGGAGATTCATCCATAATTTCACCTGGCAGTACAGACATTTTAGATTCTCCACTTTGAGCTGTAAATGCTGTAGAAGCAATATTTTTTTGATTTTTAGAATAAAATTCTATATCATCTGCATGCATAGAAATGAATTTAGAACTCAATATTATTTTTTCTTCGCTAGCAATAGTTATTACTTTGTCTGTTGTGTTATAGTTTATCATAGACCCATTTTTATCAGAAATGGTAATACTTTCATTTCCATCAAGGTCATTCATTTCTATAGTATGTCCGCTTCTCGTTCTAATAGATTTTAAGTCATTGTTTTCACTCATAAAACTATTTGCACCTGCATTACCATGGTATAAACTACCCATCATATATGGGCGCTCTGCATTACCACCTTCAAAACCGATAAGTACTTCTTCTCCTTTTTCTGGTATAAAATGAAAGCCTTTATCACCACCACCATGTGGGGTAACTACACGAATCCAAGGGGTGGTTTGCCCTGTAAATTTCTGCCAAGGAAATTGAACTTTTACTCGCGCCATACCATCAGGATCAGCATTTTCTATAACAATAGCTGTCTGTGTATCGCTATACGGGAATGCTTCAAAATTTGTATATGGAGAAACATCTAATTGTGTGCTAATTGCGGTAAACACATTGCTGTAATTACCTAAATAATCTTGCTCATGCTGTACTTGAGTAACTCTATATTGCCCATGATCAGCATCTTTGCCTTTTATACTTACAATTTTACCTAAGCTTACCCCTGGGTTATCACTTTTACCTTCTAATATTACTTGACTTTGTTCTGCTGCTTTTTTTTGTGCTTCTACTTGACTATCTAACAGCGCTTTTAATTGGGTACCTCCACCATTGTTTATCCATACATTAGTTTCTGCAGCATACAACATATCAGCTTTACCACTTGCAAAACTATGGTAACTGTTTGCACCAGTATTTACCTCTGAAGCATTTTTTGTATGGTGCTGATCTGAGGTATAATCGTTTGTAAAATAGTTAAATTTATTTGGTGTAGGTGTTAAATTTAACGCAAACTCTTTTAAATCAAAATTATGAGTTAATATAACTTCTGGCGGAGTTTCAGGAGTTCCGAAAATAACCTTATCACCATTGTAATATAACCACTCTCCATATTGCATTGCTATACGAGAAACAAATGCCCAGTTACTTTCTTTATGTTGCACTGCGTAAGGTATTGCTGTACTATATTTTGCTTGCACACCTGCTGCCAATTTTCCACTATCGTAATTAGAAAACGTATTTTTAACTATTGCATTTAAATCTTTCTCAATATATGAGTGATAATGAGGACCATCATCCGCTAAAATGGTAGGACTTTTTGCCGTTATAGTAACAAAATTATTATTTAAATATCCTTTTGAATTTCGAATAGAAGTAACTATACCTAAAAATTGTAATGTGTCTTTTATATCTTTTTTATCTTTTGCTTCTATAATAACAACAATGCTTTCTCCTAAAAAATTTTTACTTTCATTTGCTAACTCTCCCGTTGCCTTTTCAAGCACCTCCATTTGACACTCTACTTGTAGTGTATGATGATCATTTGTACTTTGTTGTAGTACCAAACGTTTAAAAGATTTTATCTCTTTACCTCCAATTTTAATTGTAGTAATTGATTGTGCTGCCATATAGTTATATGTTTTATTTTATACTATCATAATCGTTTACAAATAGCAAAAATTAATGTGTAAAATTTCCTATGCAATTTAGTATATTTATTATAGGTATAAAGGGCTGAAAATGAAAAAATAGTGCCTTTCATCGAAAAATTGACGAATTTATAGTTTTAATATTTTATTACTTTCTCTATTTGCTAAACTAGTAACATTCTAACAGCTAATTGATAAGCTTTTTAAAGGTATTATTTGTTTCTAAATCATTAACTTATTTCATATAAAAAATACACTTATTGTTTTTTTATTTCTACAAGACTATATTATGAAAACTATAGATTAAAATATATTACACATACTATAGTATTTTGTAAGCAAAATTACCATTAACCTAACTCTCATAATAAGCTCTTTAAATACTTTTAGGTATGATGAATTGATTATATATTTTTTTAGAGAAATAGAAATTTAATTGTCACAGATTAAATGCTGTGGAATTTTTTTCCACCCTAATTCGGGTGCAACTATTGTAATATCGCAAATTGCGAAAGTTTAAGATTAACTCCGTACTTTTTGGATTTTCAGAAGATAATTTTAAAAGAAATTTCTTTCCGATTTTATCATCAGATACTTTACTACTACTATTTAAACCATTATAAATTTTGACATTATATTCGTAAATAAATCTAATATTAAAATCACCCACTACAGCAAAACATTTTTCTAAAACACCTATGGTAAATATTTTATTAGCTTCAAGTTTTTTTACCCTTTTCATTTTTAAAACATACTATCAGTAAATCTGAAATAAATACAAGGATTACTAAAAACGTTTTACCCTTTTTAATCTCCACATTCCTCTTGTAAATTTCAATTTACTCCTTTAGCAATTATAGCATTTTTTTGAATCATTGCATCACGCACATAATCACCCATATAAAGCATGAGCCATATACTTACTATAAAATACAGCAGTATAATGATATAAGTAACAGGAACATTAAAAAGCATTCTTGCATCTTTATCTAATCTATCTGATAATATATATCTTTTGTAATTTAAAATCAAAATAATAGTAGTGCCTAAAATTTGATATTTTAAAGGAAAACTTTTATCGAAAAATTTTACAGACAAAGGTTTTATTATGCTCAAAAAAAGATTAATTCCTTGAAAGGAAGATGTAACAAACACGGCATGTATCTTTGCTAAATCTTTATTACTCCTGAAACCTAAACCATGAATAAACCTATACGAGAAATTAAAAAATACATTTGTTAATGTATCAAAAAAAAGCATCATTTATTGTAATTTTTTTTTGCATCTTCTTCACTTATCGGAATACCTCCTGCTTGAAGCATAAATTGAGCTATTTTATTTAACCATGCTTCATCATTAGTTACTTGGTTTTCAAAATCTGAATGGTATTTTTTACCTAAATAGTCTCCTGCCGCAATTGCTACTCCCACCTGAGGTGGTGAAAAAGTACCTATCAAATTTAATGCATGACTGTGATACCTTTCTCCTTCTGAGATTAAATCTTTACCATAATTCTCTTCTATTTGAAATGAACCATAAATTGAAATACCATATCCAAAACCTTTAAGTCCTCCTATAATTTTGCCTGTATTTTGTTTCGGAATTGAAAACCAGGTTCTATTTCTTCCTGTAATTCTGTTAAAAGGAGAATATACCAAATCATATTTCAAACTAAACCCATTGGTTTGTGTATTTAAAAAATCAATTGTTTTAGCAACCGACGTACTTAAACTAGACCAAAATAATGTTTGTGCTAGAGAAATATCATAAGGATTATTAGAATTATTAGGTGGGTTTACAACAACATTCATATCTTGCACATTACCATTCCAGTACCACAATTCATCCTCTTTTTTAGCGAATTTTTGTTTCATGGTTTGATCTAAAATATACATTGTTTCTTCGATGGTTTGTTTTTTAGATGTTGTTATTACAACCTCATCTAAATAATTTGGAACCTCTTTTATTAAAATTTCTTTTTTCCAATTTTCATCTTCCTTAAAAGCATTTTTTAAAACATCCTGTTTAGATAACTCATCAATTTCTAGCACACCATATTTTTTTAAAATATAAGCACTCAATTCTTTTTTCGAATTTTCTTCAAAATAGGTAATTGTGATAGACCTAATTTCATCATTAGAAAGCCCTAAATGAGGATAGTGTGCCTGTATATTAAATACAGCTTCTTCAATAGACATATCTATTTCAACAAACAACCTTTTCATCAAAAACTGAGTACTACCCTCTTCTACTACTCTATCAACACAACGTGATACGATAAGAGATAGCATCCCTTTTAGATATTGACGTATATGTTCTAATTCAAAAATTGTTTTCATATTTTTAGATTATGCCATTGGCCAGTTGTTCTTATGCGCATCATCGTCATTACCTAATTTCAACTCTTCTGCACTTATTAAAATACTTATGACAAAAGGGTTTATACCTTGATCATTAAAATTTTCAGTATATTTTAAACAGAACGCCTTTTTAAAATCGATAGTGCGCATTATACCACTAAGGTTATCTTTATAAAATACGACTTTACCATCTTTTGTTAGCTTATCTGATAAAGCCCAACGAGAAAGTTCTTTCGTTTGATCACTCATTTCTAATGTTAATGATAATTGACCTGCGGTAGGACTTGCTGTAGGCCTCCCCGTTAGATCGCTTTGTTGGCTCACATTTAACATATAACTTAGTACTGAAATAACTTTACCGTCTAATTCTAGTTTTGCTTTAAAAGACATATTTTGTATTGTTAATGGTTATTGATATTGATATTAATAATTATCTTGTTGTACTATAATCATACAGTTTTCTTTAATCCCATTCCATTTAATGGTTTTACTGGTATCGACATGTTGTATAGCACTCCACCAATTGGGTTTAAAGTAAAAAATATAGCCATTAGGCTTGTTGTTCTTATCTTGTACTTGTATTTTTTGTTCTGGGTGTATTTGGTTGTAGTCTTCTACAAAAAAATAAAATAAACGACCGAACTCCATATCTTCAGGAGCTTTTGTTCTAAGCCTACTTATAGTTTTGTCTCCTTCTTTTTTTCGCAACTGAAATGTAACTACTAATGGGTTCGAAAGCTCGCTAGGCGAAGGTTCTCTCAGTTCTACCCCGATAGGGAAATCCCATTTTTTATAAATCGGAACAGGTATTAATGCACTTAAATTATACATTTTAAGTACTAATAGTGGTAGTATAAAAAAGACACCTGTACCTAAATAATATAGTACGAATTCAGGTTTAAAACGATCTACAATATTTGCAAAAACTAATAATGCAATACACAATACAACTACGGTAAATAAAATTTCTTTAAAAAACTCGTTCTTATCATCAAACCATTCTTTAAAAACAGTTCGCATAACATATACATGAGCAATACCTAATAGAAAAACAATAATTTCCATTCCGATAAAGGAATTTAAAGGATCATCATTCAGCACTTTTTGATGTGCAATTAATGCTGTTAAAGCAAATAGTAACACTACTGAAAAAAGATATAAAAAAGCTTTTAGTTTATTCTTTTTAAATATAACACGCACTTTAGATGCTAATGCTATAACAAAACCACTAACAAGCATTAGGAGCATACTTACTTTAAAAATATTACTACCGAGTAAAGTTGTTAACATACTATTTTTTATTATATTTTTATTACGAACCTAGTTTGGTTGACATACCCAAATAAGTTCCTCTTTTATCGCCCAATACAAAATCACTTTCAATAACTGAACTAATTTTAGTTGTTATCTTATATTCCATCGGAATAAAGTAATCATAAAAAACTTTTGCAATTTTTAACAAACCATCTTCTTCTATATATTGAGGAATACCTTCTTGCTTTTCTGGTTGCAACAGCACCTCTAAAGAAGGTTGTGTTAGTTCCGGAAAATCATCAGTTTCATTTGCTGTATCAAAATCTAAAAACTTATCAATTTCAGCTTTATAGCCTGAGCGTATTGTATCTGTTTTTTCTAATATAAAATTTAAGCCTAGTGTAATATTTTCAACTTTTTCTTCGACTTTTTCTATTGCTTGATATGCATACTTGTAAGTGACTTTTATACCCAAAAGCAACTCTAACACGTAAAAAGTATCATCTAAATTACCTGATAGCTCTTTCGCGTATGGCAAAAGACGCATAAATGGTGCTGCGAATTTTTCAGGAAAATCTTTTGGTAAACCCCAAAAATCAAATAAAAAGTCATTTTTAAGACTTAAAATATCTTCAATCTGACTTTTTCTATTTTTTTCTATTTCAACTTCGCTTTTAAAAAAAGCATTTTCAATGGGTGCAAAAAGTAATCTTGCATTTTCTTGCTCTTCTTTTTGCTGTCTTCTATACGTCAAATAAGAAGTTGTATTTTCACTTTTTGTTGGATGATGAAAAATACCTTCTGGCAATCGATCGTAAATACCACTTCGCGATAAGTCTATTTCTAAAAAATTTGAATTTTCGCCAATTGTTTCTTTAAAATTTAAGATATCAGAATCGTAAGCTCTTTTAAAATCACTTCGGTAACGCACCAAAACCTCATCAACATCTAAAATATCAGGTTCCATTAATTCTGCCACAACTATATCAGCCCTAAGTGGGCTGTGTAAATTGGACAAGGAAGCTGCAATATGTGATAAAGTACTTTTCATTTAAATTTACTTTCCGTATTTATCTTGAAAATCTTTTCTTTTACCAGCTGCAACAAACCTTCTCACCCAATGCTGATCTCTTATATCTCCTATTTGTACGCCACCTGTTTTGTTTTGGCCTTTGTATGAACTTGAGTGGACAAACTTATTGTTTGATAAATACATGCCTACATGATCCATTTCGCCATCTTGATTTGCAGCACTTTGAAAAAAGATCAAATCTCCTTCTTCTAAATAATCTACACCTCTAAAACGAACAAGTTCTTTACTTTTAAACTGCTTATGGGCGGTACGTTCTATATATAAATCGTACACCTTACTGTATAATAACTGCGTAAATGATGAGCAATCTATACCACTACCTGTTTCTCCACCCATTTTATAAGGTGTCCCCATCCATTCATCAACAAAACTATAAAGCTCTTTATTTACGATAGAATCAGGTACTACACCTATAATTTTACCATATTTGATTTGTAACTCTGTAGGTGGTTGAGTAACGACTAACTTATTAGTAGTTTCAATGGCTTTTTTTGCTCCTCCACAACTAACAGCTAAAAAAACAAAAGCTACTACAAATGCCACTCGTATTGTAAGTTTAAATATATGTTTCATAGAAATCATACGGTTATGTGTTGTGAAATTCTCGATTAAAGTAATTATTTTCTTTCATTTAGAGATTAAAAAAACAGTAATTTCGACTTAATACAACAATTTAACTTTTAACAGAGATTATCTTCTCATGTTTCTCAATATATCTAAGTCTCTTTTAGCTTGATCTAATTCTTCTTGCAACCTATCAACTTCTGTTTGATACTCTTCTATTTGAGTTTTAGCATCCGTTAATTGATCTAATTCTTTTTTACTTTTCTGGTAATCAACCATTACGTCTAAAACATCTTTATACATTTTATATCTAAATGTAGAATCTTTAGCAGGTAGCGAACTTTGTATGCGTACCAGTTTTTGACTTATTAAATCGTTTAAGTAAGAAATGTTTTGTCCTTTTAAATCTAACGAATCTAACAAGCCTCTTGTTTCTGTTAATTGCATCGCAAAGGTTCTCTGAAACTCGGTTTCTCTTTCTATATTTTTAGCACGCTCTCTAAGCAACGTATTTTCTTTGTGAGGAACACGATAGTTTAGAAAAACAGCACCTATAATTAATAAGATTGTTACAACAAATAAGGCTAAAAATTTTAAAAAGCTTTTATTTCTTTCTTTTATGTTTTTTGCTTTCATAAGTAAATTATAATCCGCTTACTATTATAAACATATTGGCAATCTGTATGTTATAGATACGGGAGTTTTTATGTTAGTGGATTTCTTTTTTAATATTTTTGCTATTTTTTCGACCAAATGCAGTTCTTATTATTATTCTTCTAAGAAAAATTTACCAGTAGTATTTTTCGGTTCTTCATCTATAACGTCTTCTTTTACGAATAACTTAGAATTAGATTTTTTACCAATATATTCTAACTCTTCTAATTTTCTAAAAAGTTGCACTAGTACATCATTACATTTTTCTAATAATTCTATTGATGTTTGTATATTATAATGCTTATAATCTAGCTGAGATACACTCGTTAAAACCTCTTCAAACTCGCCTTGGTTTAATTGGCACCATTCTGACAAATAGGTTAACAAAATTTCTTTACCAGTACCCGCGTACATATTTACACTACCCTGTAATGTTCTTGCTACACCTGCAAGCCTGCTCACCATACTTGTTGGCTCCGCATTTAAATCATGAATGCGATAGGCTGGTATTGCATGAGAAAGATATAATTGTAAATCTCTAGAAATAGAAAGTACCATACGTGCCAAATCGTTACTTTGCTTTTTCTTATATATTTTTTGAATTATTTTCATACTCAGTGCTTCCAAGGTATTTAACCCTCCTCCGAGGTACTGATATATTTCAAATAAATCTGAATGTGCTTTAACCGTGGTACATGGTGGTATGTAGTTTTCTTGCAGTGTAGGTATTCCTTTTTCTACACTAATAAGCCCAATTATTAAATCGAATGCGCCAGTTTCTTCAATTTGTTCATCTACCATAGGCACAACCGAAACTCTATATTTTGGTATTACAAAAGGTTTACGCACAGGCTCTTCTTCAGGGTCTGCAGAACCTATTGCTATACGTTCTAAAGGACTTACGCTTAATAATACTTGGTAGACACCATCCTTTTCATCTGTCCACTCTTTATGGCACGATATCGTATTGCTAGATTGTTCTAACAACCTTGTAATCTCTTCATTAATTATGATAGAATATCCACCTTTTGTTACCGCATTACAGCTAAGAATCGTTATTGTAGTGCCGTGACGCCCATCTACAGACAGCTCTATTTTAAAAGGTTTTTCTCCAGGAATAGGAACTAAACCATAATTACGGTTAGCTATACAGTACGTATTGCTTTGTGCTATACTTTGTAATAATGAATTTTCTAGTCTCAGAAAATGATCTTTATTCATTTTCATTCCATCTACCCAATTAATACGATATATAGGATTGTCTTCCATAAACTTTATTATTTATTACTGGTAATACGTTTTATCAATTGTTACTAATTGCCTATCCTTAGCCACTTGCGTTTAATGCTAACTTGAATATATTTTATACAATTAGAATCTTCTTCTCTAAATATTTTAAGCTTTGTTATTTTACGCTTTTTACGCTTTTTTAAATAACTCACTAGTTCTAAAAACTTCATACTATCACCATCAACAATACAGTTTTTATTGATTTCACCACAAAAATATTTTTCAAAATAAGCCGGACTTACATCATCTAAAACTACTTTTTCTAGTTTTTCTTTAAAATCTATTTCGCTTATATATGGCCCTAAATTGCTTTCTAAATCTGGGTTTATCCAATCTACAGGAATAATAGGAATTGTATCTAAAAGTGTTCTACTATTAACGGTTCTGTTTCTTCTGTTAGTACGTCTCTGCCTTGCTGTTGTATTTTCTTCTTCTGGATAAACAACAATTTTTTTACTTGCCATGTGCCTAATATCACCATTAACTACTAACGATACTGTTTTTACGCCGGGCTCTTCATATGTATAATCTGCTTTTTTTGAACTGGCATTTGCTTCTGATGTATCTCCAAAACGCCACTCCCATGAGTAAGCTCTATTAGAACTATCTTCTACAAATAATTTTTCGCCTACAGCTATACTTTCAGGTAAATCGAAATAAGGAATTTTGTTTGGATCTAAAACAAACTTTTTTTCTTTAATTACTAACTCTTCAAAATATTCGCATTGCCCATTCACCATTAATCTTACCTCGTAATTACCTGGTTTTTCATATATATGATATGCCTTACGCTTTTCAACCACATCAGTACTATCTCCAAAAGTCCATTCCCACTTTTGAGCATTTTCAGTTACATCAGTAAATTCGACTAGATCACCTACACGGTATTCCATTGCCGAAATATCAATTTTTACATATTCGCAATCTATACTACCTGAAATTTTAAACCCAACGACTAGGCCTGCAACTAAAATTATAGCTACAAAAAAATAGCGTACCATATTATCTAAATATGTGGCTCTTTCCGTTTTATTATTCATTGTTTTGTTTAATTTTAATTATGTATGGCAATATATTTAACGAGCGGTGTCTTAAATGATGCAACAAATCGTTATTTAAATATTCCCAATTTTCATCAGTTATCGGATGTTCTCTTGAGGGAATTAAAATAATATCAATACATGGTACACGTCCTTTATTTCTGGCAATTTGTAAGGTTGTACTTTGTTTTATAACCACATCAGAAATTACTTTACCATAATGCACATGGCAAAATGTTTTAATATCCTCTTTAGTAACAATACGATCACCTGATAATGTTTTACTCCTATACCTTGCTAGCCTTTCTTTATGGTCATAACCATCAGATCCGCTTTGGGTAGTTGTTAAAAAGCTACCCCCATTTAACAATGAGTAATCATCTTGATATGGGTACAGTTCATTACCTACTCCTATACCATTTGCCAATTCACCATCTGTAACCCAATAGGTTAAAATTAAGTGTTCATTTAAATCGTAAGGATTAATTCGTAAGTAGTGTGTTTGTGCATCAGAACTTCTGCTCTCTGCCATTTTCTGATCTAAAGTAGCAAGTAACTTATCTAGTTTTTCTAAATTCGATTTTAAAAACTCTTGATTCATAAATGTAAATGCAGCACTTTCATCTTGTAAAAGCTCTAGCAGATGAACCACCTGTTCTTTTGCTCTTCGCTGCTCTAATTTACCTAAACCGTGATCGTAAATTATATAACTACCTTTTACCCCCGAATCTCCGTCAATAGCATTTTGTATTTGTTGCGGATAGTATTTTTTTCCTTTAATATTTTCTATAGATTGAATATCTAAAAAAGGCTTATCGACAATTATGGGTATAATATTAATGTAGTCTTTCATTTGATACGTAACCTTTAGTTTTCGCCTATTTACTACAGGGTAACTATTTATACTCACAAATAAATTGTGTAATACTGATGCAGGTATTATGCTATTAAATTCAACTTTTATCCAAAAAATATTTCCTTCGTGATCTAAGTCGTTATTTTCTAAAACCACCTCTAGCTCCGGGTAAATAGGTGCTTCTACATTTGTATTTTGCAAGACCTCAGCTGCCTTATCACTATCAAATACTATTTTCTTATTATCTTTTAAGGTTATATAGTTTTTTTGATAAAACCGATCTACATTATCGCTGATATTGTGTGTTTTGGTTTTACTTGCGTGATAACCATTTTCTAAACTCCTTTTTAATTTCAGGCTATTATTAGTTAAACCTGTTTCGGTATTAAGTTGCACATTACCCAACCACCATGTAGCTGTTTTTAAATAATGATAAAACAAATCAGAATCGCTACCTTTTGCTTTTAGGTAAATTGGTAGGTTCGCAAAATCTATTGTATTGTTATGGGTTGTAATACCAATATAAACACAACTTGTACTTAATGATGATTCTATTTCTGACCTTTGAATATTCCGCCCTGGTAAACCTAAATCATATATTGAGTTGCCCGTAATTAAATAATCGACTGATGCATTTTGTAGTGGGTAAGTATCTATTGCCGAAAAGAAACAATCTGGCAACGTACTTCTTTGATTTTTCTTAAAATTACTAATATCATTTTTTAAATTAATTAGTAATTGCTGATTTTCTTGCAGTAAGCTTTCTTCTAACTTCGGAGAAAACTTTACAATACCATGTGCTGGCATTGCACTACGTCCATAATCAGGCTCCATTAATTCTACCAAGCTTTCTGTAATAGAAACGCTCATATCTTTATACCTGCCATGAAGTTTTTCTAACTCTCCAGCACAAGCATTAATTAACATAACTACTAATGGATCAAAATTACTTTGGTTGTCATCTAATGGAATTTTCCATAATTCAGATGCTTGCCTAAGCATATCTCTGGTAATCTGTTTTTTTGTATACTGCTCCATAGTACTTAGTAAGATAATGGCCCTATATAAAAGTGCTCATAATAAACGAAATCATCATCAATCTGTGCCAGCTGACCTTTTATAGTTATGTGCACTAATTTTCTAATAGAATTTTTATTAATATCGACAGAATGCTCTTCTTGTTCTACCTCTACGTCTACCTCAACTTCTGATAATCTTTTTTCGTGCTTTTTAATTGACTTTAATATTGCATCGGATATTGTCTCTTTTAATTTAGAATTACTTGTTACGTTATTAAAATCGATACTCCAAAGTGAACAACCATATTCTTTATCAAACATACACTCACCATAACTCGTTGTCATAATAAGTTTCAGGTGTTGTGCTACAGATTCACCCAACAAAACTTTAGGTGCTTTTGTTGGGTTTATTAAATTTCCCGCACTGATGGGTAAAGAGTAATAATCTAATTTCATTCGGTAATTTAAATTTATCAATCTGAAATGAAAACGGTTAAATTAAATTAATATTTTCGTACAACAAGAATAATCTATCTTAAAAAAAAGTACCTTTTTTCTTTAATAAAGCTATTCACAGACTTATTTCGCATAAAATTTACTAATTATCAATAGAACTGCCTGAATATAAGAAATTTATAAAAACCAAACAGAAAACCACATTCTCATTGTTTGGCTTTTATAAAGATGATATACTACAAAAAAATGTTTAATTGTATTTATTTTCGGTATGCGAACTTCAGTTTTTTTATTTGCAAATGCAATTATGAAGATCAAAAAAATTGTAAAGAGTAGTATTAAAATTTAAAAAAATAAGATTTACAGGGCTGTAAAATTCTAAAATAATTGCTGCATTTATAACTTATAATAATGCTTCATTTTAAAAATTCACTAACACGATTTACATTCTCCTAATTTAATGATATCGATATTTTGATCATTTAAAAATCGGAAATCTAGAAAAAAGCAATCCCCTAATACATACGAGTTAGATTGATTATTTGCATTTATGACTTTTGACATATTAGCTTTCTCATCTATTAAATTTAGAACATAAATATTAGCATATCCTTGCTCATACAGTTTCATTCTAAGGGTTATTTCATTTATAGGTAGATCTACTATTTTAAATTTATAAGTATCTTCTTTATAATCAAAAGAAATAATTAATTGAGATGAAAATTTAGAAACATCTTTATTTTTATGATGCGAGCCTCTTAAATCAAATCCTTCTACACTTAAATAAATTTCGTCTTTATAAAAGTGAGATTCCCTATCATAAACATCTACACTTACATTTTCTGTAAAAAAGAAACCCTCTACAATTATACTTTCAAAATCAACCTTAAAAGACTCTTTATCATCTAAAAATAAATCTACCTTTTTAGCTGTATTCTTTTTTTCAATTTTAGAAAAATATTTCCATAAAAAATATTTTCCGATTGCAAATGCTCTTGGTACTTTTCAGGAGTATAAACGGTACCATACTCATCCACAAATTGCTCCTCTTTTCTATTAAAACCATCTACCACTAAATTATCTAACTGAATTATTGAGAGCTCTTCTAATCGTATAGATTTTAATTGACCACCACTTCCTATAGTATTGGTTTTGTGTTTTCTGAAAAAGTAAACACAAATAAATAATACTACACTAAAAATAATTCCGATACCAGTCATAAAAATAAATCAGTTTTTACAATTAGAAATAAGCCCTTTTTAGGGGACAAAATTTTGAATTGTATGAGTAAATATTGTAGCACTCTACAAAGTCCGCCTGCCTAGTAAACAAAGTCAAAAAAACTATTCTGAGCTGAAAACATGAAAGTAAATGCTAGCACGAGCGTGACGCTCGCGCTAATGGAGGTTGACATTCGGCAGGATGGCCATGAATTTTATATATTGTAAGCAATAGGTTACTTTCTAAAATATCAATTACTTATTTGAAATACGGAACAGTAATAAAGTATAAAACCATGATAATCATATTCTATAGTTCCAATAAATAATTCTTCTACTTCATCTCCAGTAATGTCTTGTAATACTAAGAAATGTTCAGGATTAGACTCTGACACAATAATTGTTTTTTTCTTATTTTTATTGCATATTTTTAAAACCCCTTCATAACTTTCATTTATATAAAATTGGATGTCTGTTCCGTCTTTTAGTTGTTCTTTTTCAAATTCTTTAATCTTTTTTCCTAAAAGAACGTCGTTTTGACCCGATACAAAGATATTTATAGCACTATTTTTAAATTCGCGAATAGTTAGTGTTTTTAAATTATTCGTCGTTAAATTCAAAAAGATGCTATCATAATATGATTTTGAATGTTGTTCATTAAATTCATTAATCAATTTTCCTTTTTTATAGATATGTGGACGATACGAATTTATTATTGTATCTTCTATTTTATCCATTTTGGAATATAAACTACTACCATAAATAACAAATATACTATCAGAGAATGCTACTTTTGATAAACCCCTAAGATTTTGTTCGTCTGAGGATCTTAATTGAAAATCAAAAAGTTTTTTTAGCTCAATAACATTGTTATCCTTTTTAGATACTTTTTTACAGCTACTAAAACTTAGTATGACAAATAATATTATAAATATATGTAATCTCATAAATTAAATTTTATTAGTAAATTATTTCAATGCATGAACAATATGTTTAATATCTTCAATAGGTGGAAGCATTGAAGGGTTTTTATTAAAAAAATCTACACTGAGCGCAAAAGATGAAAATAATGCGGGCACGAGCGTGTCGCCTGCGTTAGCAGGGGAAGTAAGTTGATTTAATAACTCAACACTATCCTTAGTTTTATTTCGACTTATTATTAATAATCATTATGAACCGTTGAAACGATCTCTGGGTTATAAAATTTACTACCATATAACAAAGGAAAAATAATAGTGGAAAGTAATAATGAAAATAATATTATTTTTTTCTTTGAATTCTCCGTAATAATTAATTTAGCTTACTAAAATAACCATTATCATCAATTTTAAATTTATTAATACCTCTAATTGAAATATCCCCTTCTATGTTCGTATAAATAGCAGTACTTACATTCCAGTTTTTACTTAGGTGAAAAAACCTAGATTCCATACTATGCGTCCTTACTGCATGATAATATATATTGCATATATCGATAACATTACCATCTTTTGAGGATATTAAATATATATTTTCTATTCCTTTTTTATTGTCGTACACTCTGCTGTAAACAGTTTTTAAAAAGAATATTTTCAAATTTCCTTTTTGAATATAAGAGCTTGAAATAAAATAACTTCTTTCTTTAAGGTTAGCATAGTAATTATTACTTAAGGCAATATTTAATGAATCTTTACTCTCTTCTATAAGTTGATTAAAAAATTTATGGCTACTAATATTATCTTTAAAACCAAAGTTAGTAATAGTTAGTACTGTATTATCTAAGGCACCTTTATAACAATCATAATTAAGGTTTTTCACAGATTTTAAAAGAGTTATTTTTGAATACCCTAATGGTAATTTGAGTTCTTCTTTATTTACTGTATCAAATCTAAATTGTAGTGAAATATCACTAGTTCCCATTGATCTGACTTTACTTTGAGGAACATTTGTCTCATTTTTATATTTACAAGAAATTAACAGTATTAATAAACCAAATATTATGTAACTATGTCTCATTAATTAATATTATGCAATCGATTAATAAAAAACGTATCACTGTGCATATGATTTTCGTGAATATTACCATATTCACCACAATCATTAACAGAATTATCATAAGACATATTACATCCCACAATATTTCTCCCAAAACCATAATGAGACAAACTATTAATAAATACCTGTTGATCATCTTGATTCATTAAATAATGAGTATCATATGCCATACCATTTACATGGCCTGAACTAGGGTAACATGAGCCATCAATATAAGCAAAACCTTCAGATATAATATAAATGTTAGATGTGTTATGATTTAAATTTAATTCTGCCAAAGCACCAATTATACCTGCAAATAAAATTGGATTAGCAAATCTTCTCCTTGTATCTTGATAAGCAAATGCAACCCTCAATCCTGACGTTATATCATTATATTCTAATGCACTAAAATTTTGTCCTCCAACCCCTTCAATTCTTTCAATATCTGCATCTATTAAATATACTTCATTATTTTGATTGGCATACCATTTAGCACTGTATCCATTATTATCACTGTAGGTTCCTGTTTCATAAATTTCTAAACTTGAGGCGTCAATATCTTCACCAGCAGCTCTATTGGCAGTAAAATCAACAGAATCCAATAATTGACCTCTTTGCGCTATAATTGGCACATTATTTGTTCTCGCTTTTGCTCTAATTCTATGCCTCTCAGTCGTACATATCTCATGGATATTATCGTTGTTATCTCTATAAAAATAAACAACAATGTGCTTAGGATCCTCTTCATCAAATTGATCAATTCTTGACCAATCATTTACAATTTCACCAATTCTCTTCCTTACCAATTCACCATTAATGCTTATCTCATCAAAGTTGTTATACAAATTATCTCCATGATAAATTTCATATACATTTTTATTCTCCAACTTAAATAGATGACCTTCACTATTAGCAAAAATATTATCACCTGGTAATTGAGTCCATGAATTTGCATTAGCTCCATACACAACAACCATGTTATAGTCTTCAGGTAAAACTTGTATTACAATAGATGGTAAATCCATGCCTACTTTATATATATTTTCCGCCCATTCATCAAAAGTATCACGGGTATTTGGTCGAAATGATACTTTAAAAATAGCTTTATCAACATAATCTTCTAAATTAGTATACACACAATTACCTTCTGTGTCGTTCAAAACTTCTGTACTGCCTACCTGAGTAACAAATTCGCTCACATCAGCCGTACCATCAGTTATTTGTAAAACTTCATCAGCGGTCCCTGTAAGATTACAATCTCCTGTCTTAAAATTAATTTTGAGATTTGCTCTTATTTCAGAAAAGATTGACTCTCCTATAGGTACAAAACCTTCCGTTTCAACAACTATATAAACATCTCTCCCTAAAATTCCTTGATGAATTTCATTAAAAGCAACTGTTAAGGTATTTGAAGAAGAGTTTTCAGAAACCACTTTTTCAGCAAAATACGCATTAGTTATTTTTGGCTCAAATATTATTAAATCTTCAAAAGCACTAGTAATATGCTCATGAGCATTAAACCAAACTCTTCCCATTGTTATACTATTTATAATTATTTCTGACCTTATTCTTCATGTTGTTCTTTTACAATTTTAAGACCTACTTGTTGTGTATTTGATCTAATGACAATGTCTTCTAAAATATCATTCTCCAATAATTCTCCGTTAAATTCAAAATCTCTACAATTATCAGCCAAATCTATAGAAACTAACTCTCCAATTGCATTTCTTGTTCTAATTATTAAATTCACTTCTTGTCCAATTCTAATTTTATTATCCGGTATTCTGTTTCTATCTGTATCTTCATAATATGTTTCTATGATTTCAGGTGCACCTGTTTCCTCCACAACCACCGGAGCCTCCGCAAAAGGATTACTAGGGTTCCAAGGTTTCTCAAAAATATCTTCATTATTTAAACGCTGAATACCAGGGCTGAAAACTATATTTATTAATGGTGGCTCACTACTATCGTGATTAAAATGCTCTGAGTATTATATCACATGGGCATTTGCAAATTCTAATTTTGAGGCTATTTTAAGCATATCCCACTGGTAAAATAAAAGCTCACCTTTTACCTGTAATGTATCATCTAAAGCTGCTCTAGTTAAACCACCAATATTACTTGTTAAAGGTATTGTTATACTAAATACACCACCTTTTGGCATACCCCATGGCCTGCCTGTACTATCTACCTCTGTATGTATACCATTATTAAAGTATAGCACATTTAATTTATCTCCGTTTATTTCTAGTATGCCTTTCATTATGACACCTAGCGGCTATTTTATTAATTATTTTACTAAACTATAATCTGTTTTCCAACTACTTGTATTCATATCACTTTTACCATACATGCGTATCAAGAAATTTTTTGCAGGAAAATAGGGTGTAATATTTAAGTTTAAAAGCACTTGATCTTTATGTTTTGGATCCTTCTCAAAACGCAACACTTTAAAATTGCTTATCAACCTACCTGACCCTACATGCTTATCTAAAAACTGTATAATTTCTTCCATTGTCTCTTTTCGAATATTAACATTGAAGTTTTCAAAAGTTCGTTGGTTTAAATAATCGACAAGTACTTTTGATAAATAATCGAATACACGAACTACACTATAGGTTTGCAAACCTAAATTATCACCATTAAACAAGGTTTTAGCAGAGTATGCAATGGTATTGCCATTTGTATAGTACATCGGTATCAGTCCTTTTTGTTCTATAGTCGACAAATCATTTTTTGTCATTAAAAACCGAACACCTTTACTACTATTAATTCTACCAAATTCGGTACCTGCACATGCTTGTGATAAAAGGCTTGAATATAGTTTACCTGCTAATGCTGGCGATGGTGCTACATATAAAGGTTCTTTTTCTCCTAACCATTTGTTTGCCCCGCGAGCCACCAACCAATTACAGGTCATTATTGTATTTGCTAAATATGTTTCTTGCTGCACATGTTCTGCTTTTTCAAAAAGTTCTACAACATCTTCTGGTGTGTCTAAATCTGAAAAATCTGTTACTAATACTACTTTATGTTCGCTTGCAATTTTTGACCATTGGGTAAGTACATTATGCGACCCAAAATAACCAGGAAACACCATTAAACTATAATGGTCCATCATATCTAGCCTATCATAAGTATCTTTTAATTCTTTTGCTACTAAATTAAAAAAAACTGGATTATCTAATGTGCTGCAATTCTCTTTATCTACATTTATTATAGTAAGGTTAGAAATACTTTCTTCTTCTGTATTTTTTATAAAATGGTTTAAACCATAATAAGCGATCTCTAAAGGTTTTGCTATTTCTAAAATATTTAAAAGATTAGCTTTAAACCTATCTTCAACTACAGTATAATACTCTTTTCCTCTTTTTTGAAAATCTGATTTAGAGGTCGTGTTTATAAATAGATAATGCCATAAGTAACAAAGAGCCGATAATTCACCTTTTAAACTTTTATAACTGCTTTTTAATTTGGCTTTCTTTAACCTATCTACCGTATAAGAAATATTTGTATGAGAAAACAGCATTTTTAAAATTGAAGTTTTAGCTTTTAACTGTTTTTCAATAAAATCTAGTTCAGTGCCTTTACCTAGAGCACTTTCAAATTCTAATAAAAAATTTTCTAGTACTTCTTTATCTTTTGTTATTTTAGTAAAAAAACGAGTATTATCTTCTGCTTTTAAAAGTTCTAAACAATTAACCTGTTGTATTTTTAACTGCTTTAACACTGCACTTTTGGTTACTAAATTCTCAGGTTCAAAGTCATCTAATGAAGCATATACAAATGTTTCTTTTGCTATTGCTCCTTGGTAATCTTCATGAAAAACGGCCACAGAAGGCCTGAAGTAATTAAAAATACTCTGTAAACTTCCTAAGCCCTTTACCAGTAATGGTTTTACGGGTACAGAGAGTGTTAATTGCTCTAAATACATAGTTCTATTCGTAGGAATATTACTTATTCCGTTACGAATATCCGTCTGTTTTTTCTTAATAAATTGTGATCCAAAAACTTGAGCCATGTAGATGTATAAAGGTTAAGGTTTATAGGTGTATTTGGGTGTAGAGTAAAAAAAAATACTATTCAACACCTTGCGTTAACTTAAAATAAGTGAAGAGCAAGAGTGCTAAATAGCATTTTATAACATTAATTTTATTTTTGTTCGTACTCTGTTTCCCAATCCGTACCATCATCTCCTTTTTGACCATCTAATTTGATCAAAAAGTTTTTAGCTGGAAAATAAGGTTTCATATGTATATCTAAATGAATACGATCTTTTTGAACAGGATCTTGCTCAAAACGTTTTATTGTAAAATCTTCAATAAGCTTACCTGGTCCAGAAATTTTATCCAAAAACTTAACTATTTGGCTGTTTAATTCTGATCTAGTTTTCGCGTTAAAGTTCTCAAAAGCTCTTCTGTTAAGAAAATCCATAAGTACTTTTGTAACATAATCAAAAACACGTACTACTGAGTATGTTTGCAGGCCTAAATTATCGCCGTTAAATAATGTTTTGGCAGAGAATGCCATTACTTTTCCATATTCATTTACCATAGGCACTAAACCTATTTTTTCTAAATTAGTGATTTCGCTTTTTCTAAGATCAAATTTCACGTTAGCTACTTCACTCATTCCACCGTACTTTTTACCTGCAGCAACTTGCGACATTAAAGTTTGATACAGCTTACCTGCTAAAGCTCCTGATGGCGGAACATACAAGTTATCTTCTTCACCAACTTCTTCAAGTTTTTCACGACCTAAAAGCCAGTTACATGTCATCATAACGTTTGAAAGATAGTTATCGCTGCCTGTTAATTTTGCAGCTTCAAACATTTCAAGCACATCATCCGGCTCGTCTAAATGTTCAAAATCGGTAACAAGCATTACTTTATTATCATAAGCAATTTTAGCCCATTTATCTACCACCATTTTAGAGCCCAAGTAACCCGGAATTACCAAAATACCGTAGTTATCACTAAGATCTAAACGATCGTAGCTATCTCTTAATTCTGCCGTAATAGCATCTACAAAACTAGTATTATCTAAATCTTTAATTTGATCTAGCTCTGCGTTAACAATAGTTACGTTTCTTATTTTTTCTTCTTCTGCATTTTTAAAGAAAAGGGCCATAGAACGGTACGAGCGCTCTAAATCTCTAGTTTCTTTTAATGCTAAACTTACATTTTTATCTAAAGTCTTACTTGCAATTTCTGATTGTTTCTCTGCGTTTTCAACCATTTCAGAAATATCTTCTGAACTAGAAAGTATTGAAGACCATATTTCTAAAGTTTTCTTTACCGTTTTACGCTCTAACTTTTTTGAACTCTCTGTAAGAAATATATTTTTACGTGCCTTACGTTCTGGGTTCATATTCTGACTACCATCAATAGTCGCCTCAACTAAATCAAAACCACCATATTTTATAAGAATATCGTTATTTTTTTTTTAGTTTCTACAGTTGCCTGAGCTGTACCTTGTTGCTGATTTGCTTTTTCTGTTTTAGCCATGTCTAATTATTATCAAGTTCAGAAATCATATCTTTTATTGTATTAAGCAATGCTTCCTTAGCTTCTGGATTGCTTAAAGCTGCTTTCAAAATTTTATTTGTTTTAAGTTGTTTTACAACTTTTTGGAATTGCTCTTTTTCCGTATCTAAATCACTTAAAAACTCACTTTGATTTACAATTCCTTTTTTCCCAAAATCGCCAAGGTTATTAAATTTCAAAGTCCCTTTAGACTCTACCCCTTCACTTGTTTCAAAAGACAAATCTAATTTGGGCGCATAGTGTTGAAAAACTTCACCAACTGTTTTTAAACCTTTTACCATTTCTGGTCTCAAAGGCTGATCTTGAGTTAATTTTTCTACTAAAATAGTTCTGTTCTGTGGTATTTCCTGAAGAGATTCTATGCTTTCTCTTTTCACTTCAGTTCCCCCTAATCCGTAGGCCTGATTGCTCATATCTTTTTTGTTTTAATAATTTTATGAAATTTTAGTTACACCTAAATATAATTAATTTAAAACTAACTCTTTAGGTAACTCCCATTTCAATGATTCGTTTTCAATATCTAGTTTAACAATGTCTCCTTTTTTAATTTTACCTGTAATTAAAAGCCTTGATAAAGGCCTTGTAAGTTCATTTCTAATAGTACCACGCAATGGCCTAGCTCCGTACTTTGGTGTAAACCCTTTATTTGCTAGGTAATGTTGTGCTTCTTCACTTAGTATTAACGTAATTTCTTGTTTTTTCAAAGCTTTCAATAAATCTTTCATTTGAATATTGAAAATTCGAACTATATTTTCTTTTGTAATTGGTGCAAATGGTACAATTTCAGTTAATCTCCCTAAAAATTCAGGCCTGAAATTCATACCCATCAACCCCATTAATTCAGAAGATTCTGGTATTGTTCCCTTATTAAAAGAGTTTACCACATGCTCACTCCCTATATTTGAAGTAAAAAGAATTACTGCGTTAGAAAAATCTCCTGTTTTACCTAATCTGTCATTTAATTTTCCTTCGTCTAAAATCTGCAAGAAAATATCAAATACAGAAGGGTGTGCTTTTTCTATTTCATCAAATAAAACTATAGAATATGGTTTTTCACGTATTTTATTTACTAAAACCCCACCTTCTTCATACCCTACATAGCCTGGAGGTGCTCCGTATAATAAAGCAGCAGAATGTTCTTCTTTAAACTCCGACATATCAAATCTTAAAATAGCATCTTGAGTTTGAAATAAAAATTCAGCTAGAGCTTTAGCTAGTTCTGTTTTACCTGTACCTGTTGGACCTGTAAAGAAAAAAGACCCTATAGGCAGCCCTGGTTTACTAAGTCCTGATCTAGATTCTAAAACAGCTTCTGAAATAGTTTTTACAGCATGATCCTGACCTACAACTCTTTTCTTTAAAATATTTTCCATTTCTAGCAAGCGTTCTTTTTCATTTGCTTGTAGCTGACCTATTGGAATACCTGTTTTGTTTGCTATTGTTGCAGAAACATCATCTTTCGTAATTGCTTCTTTAGCCGTTGAGCCATGCGTACTAAATATAGAAAGCACATTTTCTAGCTGCTCTGACAGTTCTAGTGATGTACCTTGCTTCTTTTTAAAATCATCTTCATCTATTACCGTAAACAGCAAATAGCTTAATCTATTTTTTAGTGTATCGTAAATCCAACTTAATTTACCATACTTTTCTTCTTCTGTTATATCGCTAGAAACAATTTCATTAACCTCATCTTGTAACGTTTTCACAACCGTTTCAGTAGTTTCTAACATAAATTTATTTGCAGACATCGTTCGGTCTAATAAATCTATTGCTGAATCTGG
The DNA here is from genome assembly GCF_019021925.1 of Cellulophaga sp. HaHaR_3_176. Lineage (NCBI taxonomy): Bacteria > Pseudomonadati > Bacteroidota > Flavobacteriia > Flavobacteriales > Flavobacteriaceae > Cellulophaga > Cellulophaga sp. HaHaR_3_176. Next base: position 169,820 of record NZ_CP058990.1, on the reverse strand, counting down.
TAAACTTCTATCTTTATTGAATCTTTTCGACAAACGTATTGCCTCTTCTATTGTTTCTTTATCTACTTTTAAACCGTGGTGAGCGCTATAACCAGATAGCGTATGCTCAATCATTCTAAAGGCATCTTCTTCTGATGGCTCTTCTAAACGGATGATTTCAAATCTTCTAGCTAGCGTCTCGTTATTTTCAATATGCTTTCTAAAAGCATCATTTGTAACTGTTGCTAATATTGTAATTTCTCCTTTTACTAGTTCTGCTTTTAAAATATTTATCAAGCCTTTTGTAGGACCGTCTTTGTCTGTTAAATTATGAAGCTCATCTATTAAAAAAATAGGTTTTTCGAATTCTTTTATAGCTTCTAATATTTTCTTGAAACGGTCTTCAACCTCTCCATTATATGTTGCACTAGAAACTAATTCAATAAAATTTAATTCGAAAATTTGAGCATTTGCTAACGCTGCAGGAACATCGCCATTTACAATAGCTTCAGTAAAACCATCTAAAAGTGCTGTTTTACCTACACCTGGCTCTCCTGTAATTAACACGTTAGGTTTAGAGTATCGACCAAAAATTTCTACTATAGTTTTAGTTTCTGCGTCTCTACTTTTTATTTTTTGTAACTCTGAGCTTTTTGCTTGTAATGTTTTATCAATACAATATTTCGCAAGCACATCATTTTTAGCGGCATTGCTGCCTGATGCGTTTGAACTTGCTTTTTGATTTACTGAATTTGAACTTTTTCCACTTGTACTTGTACCGGCAGTAGCCAAAAGTATTTGCTCTCTTGTTAAAGGCAATGTTTTTAATTGCTCATAAGAAAACCCAACACCTGGAGTACATAAAGCTGCTAAAACACAAACAGGATCAATTTCTTCTAATCCTAGTTTTAGCTTAACCATTTCTGCCTCGTTTAAAACAACATCTACAGATTGATCTCCTAAAATGACATCTGAAATTTTACTTGATCTCGGCAAAGATTCCATTCTTACATCTGCCCACTCTTCAAGGTAATAAATGTCTCCATCTATGTTTTCAATAAGTGATCTTAAGCCTATTTCTTTATGTAAAAGTGCTCTAAAAATATGTGATGCACCATACGTACTATTTAAATATCCTTTAGCATTTGCTTCAGCAATATGTAGTACATCTTTAACTTGATTGGATAGGTTATATGTCATTAAATAATATTCTCTAGGTAAAATTTATCTATCTATTTAAGTAATACAAGTATTACTTAAATAATTTATTAAATATAATATTATATAGGGTAATTACACATATTTACTACATGTTTTTTGAAATAATAACTTTTAATTATATAAATTATTATAATTAAGGCTGAATTTTGCGGATTAGATAATGCTTATAATTATAAATTAAAACGATTTACTCAATCATAAAAAAAATTTAAAAATTACTAACCAGCATAACAAGTTCATTATCAACTAAAAAACAAGAAGTTAAATATTTTTACGAATAGATTTATAAAAAATAAAATTTCATTTTTATAAATGAAATGTATGCTGTTTAAAACAGCAAACAAGCGTATATTTACTATCTATGAGATTATTTTATAAGAAATAATAATAGTTAAAATATTACATAAATAAAAAGGGAAATACAAATCTGCATTTCCCTTTTTTCATCTATTCATTTATAAATAAATACTTACGTATTCATTTATTCCGGCCAATCGTTTACATGCTCTCCAGATCCCATTGTAATAGAACGTGCAGATATCATGAAAGATTCACTCATAGGATTTTCGCCTGTGTGATCAAAACTTTCAGAATACTTTACCATGTAACCTTCAGTAAACTTTAATTCTTTTGCAGTGGCCTCGTTATCTCTTTTTAGAAATTTAATCGATCCATCACGACGCTCAAAATTGTTAAACATCCACTCTGCTAAACTAGTATCAGCTGTTGCCTCAACAGTGATTTTAATTCTACCACCTCTTGTTACAGAAGAAGGTCTTCCAGTAGCATCTGTTTCTTGAAAAAGATCATATGTGCTTGTTAACACATTGTACTCTTTTCCGCCCAATTCTAATTTTCCTTTAAATGACATAATAATAATAGTTAAAACATTAAATGGCAATATTGCCGATAATTATATATTATGCGATAAATGTATAGATTATATTCTTACAAAAAATATTTTTTTGTTAGCAAAATGTTAATTTCGTTAAAATACACTAAATCCCTTTTAACAATTTCATTATAAATACGTTACAAAATACATTTAAATTCACAAAGCTGATTAAACCTAAAACCATTGGTTTTACTCAGATTTTATACTCTACACAAGGTAAGTAATCTCTCATGAAAAACACTTTCAGAGACTACTCTTTATTGCACTATATGTAGCATGCTTTTTTTTTAAAAAAATTATTCATTTAAAAAAAAAGCACTTTTACAATAATATTAAATCTTCCTTTTAAAAACCTATCCCTGAAAACAGGGTGTCTATTTTCACTTTTTAAAGTGTACTCAAAAAACTTCCTTTAAAAGATCTTTGTATCGAACAAATTAACAATACAACTATGAACTTTAAAGTTATTCTATTAGCCCTTGCAACAGTTTTTATTTCTTGTAGTAATGATAAAAAAACAACAGAAATATCTAAACAAGTGACTAAAATAAAGTCTGATTTATTACTTGCTAATACCGTTACAAAAACATTTTCTAATCCTACTGCAGAAGACACACTAACAGTGTTTGTTAATGGAAAATCTTTATTAGAGAGCACAATTACTTTAAAAATTACGAATGAAAATGGAGAAGAAATTTTATGTGATACTATATCTACAATTCTTTTACTAAACCCTGATTATAGAACAGCAAACTCAGCTTTAAAAGAAGCACAATTAAGAGAAACGATTCAGTCATTCTTTGAATCAGAGAAAAACATAAATTTATTTAACAGCAACACTACAACATACGCTAGCGCTCAATTTGAAGATTAACCTTTTTAATTTATAACGTCATGATTATATTTGGAACAAGATCAGCGCATATAGAAACAAAGCAGCTACCAAACATTGTATGCCCTAAGTGTACAACTCAAGGTTCTACTATGATAAGTATATATCGAAGACACTTACATGTATTTTGGATACCTACATTGCCTATTGGTAAAACAGGTACTTCTCATTGCCAGCATTGCAAACAATCACTTCATGCAAATGAAATGCCAACATCTTTAGAAAGAGAATATAAGAACTTAAAAACAAAAGCCAAAGGACCAATATGGCAATTCTCTGGTTTATTTGTGGTTACCGCACTAATAGTTCTTGTAGGCTTTGCTGTAAATATTGACAATAAAAACAACTCCATTTATTTAGACAACCCATTAATAGGAGATGTTTATGAATATCAAATCGCAAATAAACAATACTCAACTATGAAGGTGGTAGAAGTATCTAACGATAGCTTATTTATGTCTTTAAATGATTACGAAATAAATAAGTCAACTAGAATTTATAAAATTGATAAACCAGAAAACTACCCACAATTAACTTTTGGTTTTTCAAAGCAAGAAATTAAAGAATTATATATTTCTAAAAAAATAATTGACATCAATAGAAATTAAAAAAGCTCTTTATTTTCATAAAGAGCTTTTTTAATTTGTGACCGCGAAGGGATTCGAACCCCCAACCCTCAGAGCCGAAATCTGATATTCTATCCAGTTGAACTACGCAGCCTTTTATAGTTTTATTATGCTAGTTTTTTCTTAACTAACATAGATATTGTTTTACCGTCTGCTTGGCCAGCAAGCTCTTTAGATACAATACCCATTACTTTACCCATATCTTTCATACCCTGAGCACCAGTAGCATCTATAGTTTGCACAACTACTTTTTCAATTTCTTCTTCCGTAAGTTGTTCTGGCAAAAACTTTTCAATAACAGCTATCTGCTCTAATTCCGGAGCTGCTAAATCATCTCTACCTTGCTCTTTAAATATAGCTGCACTATCCTTACGTTGCTTTACTAATTTTTGAACTAATTGTATTTCTTCTTCTTCCGTAAGCTCTTCTCCTGAACCGCCATCTGTTTGTAACAACAACAATGCTGATTTTATAGCTCGTAATGATTCTAAAGCAACTTTATCTTTTGCTTTCATCGCTACTTTCATCTGTTCCATTACTTGTTTCTGTAAGCTCATAACATTCTATTTTTTAGCGAAACGAAGATAAAAAAATAAACCCGAAAACAGAATCCGTTTTCGGGTTTAAACATATTATTATAGACTGCAAAAGTTAGTCTACATTATCATGTAAAAAAGAATTATTTGATCTTATTTGAATTTCATCATTACTATCATCGCTTAATGACGTTCTAGACATTCTACTCTCTTTACTTGCACTATTCAAATCTACACCCTGACGCTTATATGCTGGTAATTTTTCAATATCACCCATTCTATTAGAGTTGTTATTCGTAAACTTATAATTAAAATCTTTAAGTTTTCTCTTTCTTTCTTCAGAACGGCTTCTTAAAAGCTCTTCTAAGGGCATATCCATTGGATCTAACTCTACTTCCTCTTCCACTCTTTCTGTAGCTTTCTCAACCGTTTTTTGTTCAAAAACAAGCTCTTCTTCTACATATTTAGGTGTAAATTTCTCTGCTTTAGATTTAGCTCCTGTCAGCTTATTTTCAAGCTCCATATAATCATCAAGACTATATCTTTTTTCACCATCTTTATTATATTCTAAAACAGGTACAACTTCGATATGCTCTTTTACTTCCATATCTTTTACATCATCATCTAAAGAAAAAAGCACTACATTCTCATCCTTTTTTGGTTTAGACTCTGAAGACATATCAAAGCTAAAAGCAAATTGATCTTCTTCTTTTTCTGTTGGAGATACCGTTTCTGGCTCAACAACATCCATATTATTTAATTTAGATTTAGCATCAACGATAACAAAATCTTCTCCTACGTTATCAGCAATTACCTCTTCATAAAATACATTGAAGTTTTTTATGTAACTAGACGTTGGTATTAAATCCATCTCTGGCTCTACTGGTTTTGCAGCAGGAGCTTTAAATGCAGGCTCAGGTTTATCTTCTTCCAAAACATGCTTAACAACTTTTGGCGCAACAGGCACAACTTCTTCTTCCTCTTCGACCAACTGAAAAACAACATTCTCTGCACCCATAAGGTGTTGCTCTGCTTTCTGATTGTCTTCTAAAGTATGTATAATCTTTTTAGACTCAGTATTCACAATAGTATCCTGCTGATCGATATTAAAACCCGTTGCTATAACCGTTACAGCTATTGCCTCGCCTAATGATTCATCTTCACCTACACCCATAATGATGTTTGCGCTATGACCAGCTTCTTGCTGAATATGATCATTAATTTCTCCGATTTCATCAATAGTAATTTCTTTAGAACCTGAAACGATTAGCAACAATACGTTTTTAGCTCCAGAAATTTTATTGTCATTTAATAATGGTGAATCTAATGCCGTTCTAATTGCCTCACTAGCTCTTGACGAGCCTGAAGATGTTGACGACCCCATTATAGCTGTTCCACTATTAGAAAGAACAGTTTTGGCGTCACGTAAATCTATGTTTTGAGTATAGTGATGAGTAATTACTTCAGCTATACCTCTTGCTGCAGTTGCTAATACTTCATCTGCTTTAGAGAAACCAGCTTTAAAGCCTAAATTACCATATACTTCTCTTAATTTATTATTATTAATTACGATTAATGAATCTACATTTTGACGTAATTTTTCAATACCAGCTTGAGCTTGCTTAGTACGCATCTGCCCTTCAAACTGAAAAGGAATTGTAACAATACCAACCGTAAGAATATCCAGTTCCTTAGCTTGTTTGGCAATCATAGGTGCTGCACCAGTTCCTGTACCACCACCCATACCTGCAGTAATAAAAACCATTTTAGTGTTTGTACCTAACATGGTTTTAATCTCCTCCATGCTTTCAATTGCCGATTGCTCACCAACTTCTGGGTTAGCTCCAGCTCCAAGTCCTTCTGTTAACGAAACACCTAGTTGAATTTTATTAGGCACGCCACTATTATCTAGTGCTTGCGCATCTGTATTACATATAATAAAATCAACTCCATTTATACCTGCGGTATACATGTGATTGATGGCATTACTACCTCCACCACCTACACCGATGACTTTTATTACGTTACTTTGATTTTTAGGTAAATCAAAAGAAATACTTCCAAATTCGTTACTGTTGCTCATACTTATTGTATTACTGGTTATACTGTGTTCTCTCTATCTTATTACTCTGCATTATCTAAAAAGTCTTTCAATTTGTCAGACCATTTATCAAATATAGATTTACGTTCTCTTTGTATTTTACGTTTTGTTATAGTGTCTACGTCTACATCACTAATTTCTTCTACACTTTCATTTACAGAAACTTCTTCTTCTATTTCTTCTTTCAACTCTTGCTCAAAAACATCATTTTTGGCTTTTGTTTTTAAAGCATTCATTAAAAGTCCTACTGCTGTTGCATAAAGTGGACTTGCAATTTCTTCATCAGAATCACCAGCCAAATGTTCGTTTGGATACCCAATACGTGTATCCATACCTGTAATATATTCTACCAACTGCTTTAAGTGTTTTAGTTGACTACCGCCACCTGTTAAAACAATACCTGCTATTAATTTTTTCTTTTGATCATCATGACCGTAATTTTTAATCTCTACGTATACCTGCTCTATAATTTCTACAACTCTCGCGTGTATAATTTTAGACAAGTTTTTTAATGTGATTTCTTTTGGCTCTCTACCACGTAAACCTGGTATAGAAACAATCTCATTATCTTTATTTTCTCCTGGCCAAGCAGAACCGAATTTCATCTTTAAAAGCTCAGCCTGTTTTTCTATTATAGAACAACCTTCTTTTATATCTTCAGTAATTACATTACCACCAAAAGGTATTACAGCAGTATGACGGATGATACCATCTTTAAAAATGGCTAAATCTGTTGTTCCACCTCCTATATCAATTAAAGCAACACCTGCTTCTTTTTCTTCTTGACTTAAAACCGCATTTGCCGAAGCCAATGGCTCAAGTGTAATACTACCCAAATCTAAGCCCGCACTTTTAATACAACGACCCACGTTTTTTATTGAAGATACTTGGCCTACAACTACATGAAAATTAGCCTCTAACCTACCACCATACATACCAATAGGTTCTTTTATTTCTGCTTGCCCATCAACTTTATATTCTTGAGGTAAAACATGAATAATTTCTTCTCCTGGCAACATGATTAGTTTGTAAACTTGATTACAAAGCTTATCTAAATCATCTTCATTTATAACCTCTTCAGAATCTGGTCTAGTAATATAATCGCTATGTTGCAAACTTCTAATGTGTTGCCCAGCTATACCAACAACTACAGATCCAATTTTTAAACCTGAATTTGTTTCAGCTTGTTCAACTGCTTGCTGAATAGATTGTATTGTTTGCGTAATATTATTTACAACACCCCTATGCACACCTAAACTCTTAGATTTTCCAATACCTAAAATTTCTATTTTACCGTACTCGTTCTCTTTTCCGATAATAGCTACAATCTTTGTAGTTCCGATATCTAAACCAACTGAATAATTACCTCGTTCCATATCTTACTTTTTGGTGCAAACAACCTGATTACTATATTCCAAACTAACATTACTATATTTACCTAGAGACTTATCTTTTGCCCCTTTGATATAAAAAGCTTTTAACTTATTAAATTTCTCTTCTAAATCTTCCGCTTTACCTAAGTCAATATTAAAATTTTCTGTTCTAAATTTTAATTGATACTTATTCTTGCTTTTAACTCGAATACCAATAATATTTTTATGCAAAAAATCGTCACCATTTACATGGTTTAAAATTAAGTGCACATCTTCTAAGCTCTTATCAGTGATATTCCCGGTTACAATTGGGACTCTCGCAGAATGATTGATTGACAGCGGCATACGCTTTCCTTCATCATCTAGATAAAAAATTATACCACCCTCTACACGTGCAATTGGATTTCTTTGAGCGATTTTTGTCGTCAATTTTCCATCTACGTTGAAATAGATTTGGGCATTTTTAACCATTTCATTGGCCTCAATGGCCTTTTCCATAGTATTCAAAACTAATTTTTCTTTGGGCATGTTTTTATACCCTTGGAAATTTTGTATTAACAATTTATTAACCATAGATGTTGTTACGTACAAATTGTCTCCATCAGTGAATTGAACATCTAATTCTGTGATGCTTTTTTGCTCATTTCTATAATTAGAAAATGCATAGAGACTTGCGATCGAAATCAACAATACAATAGCCTTTATTATGTTCCAATTAACCTTCATTAACAAAACTATTTTTTACTTTTAAAATTTCTAAACCTATATCACCAGCACCCATCATTACTAAAACTTCTGGGTTTTGTTTTTTTATTTCATCAATTAATTCTGATTTCTGAACTAATTTTTTATTTGAGTTACTCAACTTACCTAATAACCACTCAGAGGTTACTCCTTCTATTGGTTTTTCTCTTGCTGGATAAATATCTAACAATAGCACGCTTTCAAATTTTGATAGACTTTCGGCAAAATCATCAACAAAATCTTTTGTTCGTGAAAACAAATGTGGCTGAAAAACTGCCAACACTTTTTTATCAGGGTGCATTTCTGAAACAGCATCAAAAACAGCATTTATTTCTGTTGGATGATGTGCATAATCATCAATAAAAACAAAATCATCATTTTTAATTCTATATGAAAAACGACGTTGCACTCCTTTGAAACTTTCTAAAGCAGGAAATAAATTTTCTGCTTTGGCTCCAGTCTCTAATGCCATTGCTAAAGCCACTAAAGCATTTAATAAATTATGCCTTCCTGGTTTATTAAAAGTGACGCTTTTATATAAAACCGTAGGTGTTTGAATATCGAAAACGTAAGCCCCATCAACTACATTGATGTTTTTAGCACAATAATCAGACTCATCTTCAATACCATACGTAACACCATCAATAGGCAAACCTTTACGTACAAAAAGCTTACCATTCTCTTTTATTCTACTAGCAAATTCATGAAAAGATTTATGCAACTCTTCTCCTGTTCCATAAATATCTAAATGATCTGCATCCATAGATGTAATACAGGCTATATTTGGTGATAATCTCAAAAAAGAACGATCGAATTCATCTGCCTCAACCACAGAATACTCAGAGCCTTGATAATGAAAATTACTTCCGAAATCTTCAGATATACCTCCTAAAAAAGCAGTCATTGGCAAATGAGCTTCTTTTAACAAATGTGCTAAAATACTTGAAGTTGTTGTTTTGCCATGCGTACCCGCTACTGCCAGACAAAATGTATCATTTGTCGCAATACCTAAAACTTCAGATCTTTTTTTTACTTGAAAATCATTATCAAAAAAATAATTTAGTTCAGTATGATCTTTTGGTACTGCTGGCGTATAAACTACCAAGCAAGTTTCTTTATCAAAAAATTGTGCTTCTATTTTTGAAAGATCATCATCATAATGAATTTTTACACCAGCCTCTTCTAACTCTAAAGTTAAGGGGCTTGCTGTTTTATCATAACCAGCAACATTTTTATCTAAAAACATGAAATACCTAGCCAAGGCAGACATACCTATACCTCCGATACCCAGAAAATAAACGCTATGTATTTGATTCATGTTCATACAACTCACATCTCTTATTAATAGAGATTTTTTATTTTTTTAATAATTTTTCTATTTCATCAACGATTGCAATTGTTGCGTTTGGCATTGCCATCTGCTTACAATTTTCTCCTAATTGCCTCTGCTTACTTTTATCTTTATACAATGCAGAAAAAACACTTTCAAACTGCACATCTAAATCTTTTTCTTTAATTAATAGCGCAGCATTTTTTACTGCCAATGCTGTTGCATTTTTAGTTTGATGATCTTCTGCCACATTTGGTGACGGAATGTAAACTACTGGCTTACCAACAATACACAACTCTGAAACAGAACCTGCTCCAGCTCTAGAAATTACAATATCAGCTGCTGCATAGGTAAAGTCCATTTTGTTTAAAAAATCAAAAACTTTTACTGTGTCAGATGTATATTTTTTATACTCTTCGTAATACAGTTTACCGCATTGCCATATCAACTGAACTCCTAATTGCTCAAAGAAATTCAATTCTTTTTCTACTAATTGATTGATACGTCTAGCTCCTAAACTACCTCCCAAAACAACTAAAGTCGGCTTACCTGCTTCTAATCCAAAAAATGAAATTGCTTCATTTTTATCTGTATTCATTTCGACTAAATCTCCACGAACAGGATTACCAGTTTTTATAATTTTATCTGCAGGAAAAAACCGTTCCATACCATCATAAGCAACACAAATTTTCTTTGCTTTTTTAGCCAACAACTTATTCGTTACACCTGCATAAGAATTCTGCTCTTGTAGTACACATGATATTCCTATTGCTGATGCTCTTTTTAAAAGCGGACCACTAGCAAAGCCACCCGTACCAATTACAACATCAGGTTTAAACTCTTTAACTATGCCATTTGCTCTTATCAAACTACTTATTAATTTAAAAGGGAACATCATATTTTTGAATGTCAATTTCCTTTGCAATCCACTAATCCACAATCCTTCAATTTTGTACCCTGCATTAGGTACTTTCTCCATCTCCATTCTATCTTTTGCACCAACAAATAAAAACTCAGCATTTGGGTGCCTTCGCTTTAATTCATTCGCAATAGCAATTGCCGGATAAATATGTCCACCTGTTCCTCCTCCTGAAAGTATAAATTTATAATTGTCCACTTAAAACTTCTAAAGGGTTCGTATCATCTATATCTGCAGACCTAACTTCTGCAATACCATCTTTATTACTTGCACTTAATATTATGCCTATTGCCAAACAAGTCATCCAAGTGGAGGTTCCTCCACTACTAATTAATGGCAATGTTTGTCCTGTAACAGGAAATAATTCTACCGCAACTGCCATATTTATAAATGCCTGAAAAACTATCGGCAAGCCTACACCTACTACTATTAGTTTTCCGAAAATTGTATCATTACCATTAGCAACTACCACAATTCTAAAAAGCAGCAACAAATAAAAAAAAACCAAAATTAAACCACCTACCAAACCGTATTCTTCAACAATTATGGCATAAATAAAATCAGATGAACTTTGCGGTAAAAAGTTTTTCTGCACACTTTTACCAGCGCCTTTACCTATAATACCACCTGTTGCAATTGCAATTTTGGCATTTTGTATTTGATAATCAGACTCATCATCCTCTCCATTTAAAAAACTACCTATTCTATTTTCCCAGGTTGTAACACGGTTTGGAAATAAATCTGGAGCCGCTTTAGCTGTTAAAATAAATAATGTAAGTATTAAAAAACCACTACCTATAATTCCCAACAAATACTTTATAGGATAACCACCTAAAAAGCAAAGCACCATTACCATAAAAAAGATAATTGCTGCTGTTGAAAAATTAGCCGGTAATATTAGTATCAACACTAAAAAAACAGGTATCCACAACGGGAGTATACTTTCTTTAAATGTGATTTTTTTATCCTTAATTTTTGTCAAATAACGCGCTATATAAACCATTAGAACAACCGCCGCCAAGTTTGATGTTTGAAAAGTAAACCCAACCAACGGCAAACGAATCCATCTACTTGCATTTGCCCCGCCAATGGTTGTGCCTTGTGCTAACGTATACACTAACAACAACAAAACAATTGGCATTGCGATAAGCGATAAACCTTTAAAAAAATGTGTAGGTATACGATGTACACCATATATAATTCCAAAGCCTAAAGCCAATAAAAAACCATGTTTAAATAAAAAACTAAACGTAGTACTTGTACCATTTCCAACAACGTAAACCAGATTACTACTCGCGCTGTAAACTGGTAAAAATGAAAATAACGCAAGAAGAGCCACTATGGCCCAAATCGCTTTATCCCCTTTTATTTTGTTGAAAAAATCCATTTATCTTATAAGTTTTTTACTGCCATTTTAAACTGATTTCCACGATCTTCATAATTATCAAAAAGATCAAAACTAGCACACGCAGGAGATAACAAAACAGTATCACCTCGTTCTGCAATTTTATATGCCACTTTTATAGCCTCATCCATTGCATATGTTTCTACCAAAAGATCTACAGCGTTACCAAAAGCTTCTTTTATTTTTGTATTGTCTTTTCCTAAACAAATAATTGCTTTAACTTTTTCTCTCACGAAAGGCATTAAAGACATATAATCATTACCCTTATCAACACCTCCAACAATCCAAACCGTAGGTGTTTTCATACTATCTAAAGCATAATAAGTAGCATTAACATTTGTAGCCTTAGAATCGTTTATGTACTCTACATGGTGAATTTTAAGTACTTTTTCCAGACGGTGTTCTGCACCCTGAAAGTTTGTTACACTTTGGCGAATGGTCTCTTTTCTGATACCAATTAACTTAGCTGCTGTTGATGCTGCCATAGTGTTTTTAAGGTTATGCTTACCTTCTAATGCTAAAGTGTCTGTCGTCATTTTCAATGTCTCGTTATTTGTTGTAATTGTTATATTCTTGTTTAAACTATATGCTCCTTCCACCACTTCTTCTCGCAAAGAAAATGGCAATAATTTTGCCTTAACTGGGTGCTTATTTAGCCAATCGACTAAATCTTTATCATCTGCATCATAAATCAAAAAATCATCTTCTGTTTGATTTTCTGCTATTCTAAATTTAGATGCAATGTAATTTTCATACTTATACTCATACCTATCTAAATGATCTGGCGATATGTTTGTTATAATTGCGATATGTGGTTTAAAATCCATTATACCATCTAACTGAAAACTACTAATCTCTAACACGTAATAATCGAAGTTGTTTTCTGCTACCATTTTAGCATAACTATCTCCTATGTTACCAGCCATACCAACACTCAAACCTTCATTTTTTATAATGTGATTTGTGAGCATTGTTGTGGTAGTTTTTCCGTTACTCCCTGTTATTCCAATAATAGTTGCATCTGTATATTTTGATGCAAATTCTATTTCTGAAATTACAGGAATACCTATTTTTTTTAGTTTTACAACTAAAGGAACTTTATCAGGTATACCTGGACTTTTCATCACTACATCTGCATTTAATATTTTTGCTTCTGTATGATTTTCATCTTCCCAATCAATTCCAAAATGTTCAAGAACTTTTTTATATTTTTCCTTTACTTTTCCTTTATCAGAAATAAAAACATCGTATCCTTTTTGCTTTCCTAATATTGCCGTACCTACACCACTTTCTCCTCCTCCGAGCACAACCAACCTTTTCATCCTATCGTACTTTTAAGGTTACTATAGTTATTATCGCCAGCAGAATACCAATAATCCAAAAGCGGTTCACTATTTTACTTTCGTGGTAGCCTTTCTTTTGATAGTGATGATGCAAAGGCGCCATTAAAAAAACACGCTTTCCTTCTCCAAATTTTTTCTTAGTATATTTAAAATACCCTACCTGTAACATTACCGAAATAGACTCTGCAAAGAAAATTCCACATAAAACAGGTATTAATAATTCTTTTCTAATAATGATTGCGATTACAGCAATAACACCACCTATTGTTAAACTACCCGTATCACCCATAAATACTTGCGCAGGAAATGTGTTATACCACAAAAACCCAACTAAAGCACCCAGAAAAGCCCCGACAAAAACCACAAGCTCTCCTGCCCTAGGTATAAACATGATATCTAAATAATTCGCAAATATGATATTACCAGATATCCAAGTTAGAATACCAATTGTGAGGACAATTATTGCAGATGTGCCTGCCGCAAGGCCGTCGATACCATCCGTTAGGTTTGCACCGTTAGAAACTGCTGTTACTATAATTATCACAATAGGAATAAATATTAACCACGCATATTCTTTAGCCCCATCTCCCATCCAAGAAATGAAACTCGTATAATCAAGCTCGTTATTCTTAAAAAAGGGAACTGTAGTTTTTGTAGATTTAATTTCTGCACCAACCTGCTTCTCAACAGTATAAGAAGGTGTTATCACTGTTTTACTACGCTCTTTCATAGTAACCTCAGGATGAAAATATAGCGTAGTACCTACTATTAAACCCAACACTACTTGACCTAAAATTTTAAACTTTCCTTTTAAACCTTCTTTATCTTTTTTAAAGATTTTTATATAATCATCCACAAAACCAATAATACCCATCCAAATTGTTGTAACAATTAAAAGGATAACATATATATTATCTAATCTAGCAAATAATAAAACAGGAATTAATGTTGCCAAAATGATGATTAAACCACCCATTGTAGGTGTACCTGCTTTTTGTTTTTGCCCATCTAAGCCAAGATCACGAACAGTTTCACCTATTTGTTTATTTTGAAGAAAAACAATAATTTTTTTACCATATACCGTTGCTATTAATAGCGATGTAAGCACAGCTAAAGCAGCCCTAAATGTGATGAACTGAAATAGCCCAGCACCAGGTATCTGATAGTTTTTTTCCAAAAATTCGAATAAGTAATATAACATTTGTTCGTTGTTGGTCTTTATTGTCTATTATTTATTTAGGCTTATCAAAAGATTTTGCACTATTTCATAGTCATCAAAATCTATCCTAACTCCATTTGTTTCTTGATAAGTTTCATGCCCCTTACCTGCAATAAGAATAATATCATGAGCATTTGCTAGTTGACAAGCCGTTTTAATTGCCTGTTCTCTATTTTCTATCGATAAAAATTTTCTTACATTCTGCGCCTCAACTCCTGCTTCCATTTCGTTAATTATTACATCTGGTTTTTCCGTTCTAGGGTTATCAGATGTAAAAATGGCAGTAGTGCTCATTTCAGAAGCAATATGCCCCATAACAGGGCGCTTAGATTTATCTCGATCACCACCACAACCTACAACAGTAATTACATTTTCATTTCCTGTTCTAAGTGCATTAATTGTATCTAACACATTTTTTAATGCATCTGGCGTATGCGCATAATCAACTATTGCTGTGATTTTTTCTTTTGAAATGTAGTATTGAAATCTACCATCTACATTTTCAAGTTCACTTAGCAACCTTAATATTTCCAATTTCTCTAAGCCTAACAAACTAGCTGCTCCGTAAATTGCTAACATGTTATAGGCATTAAAATCTCCAATTAATTTTGACCAAAGTTCATCGCCATCAATTTTCAATAATTGGCCACTAAATTGATTTTCTAAAATTTGTGCTCTAAAATCTGCAAAAGATTTTAATGCATAAGTATATTTTCTAGCCTTAGTATTTTGCAACATTACAGGGCCATTTTTATCATCAACGTTCGTTAAAGCAAAAGCTTTTTTAGGCAATTGATCAAAAAGTATTTTTTTAGTATCTCTATATTCTGCAAATGTTTTATGATAGTCTAAATGATCATGCGAAAGATTTGTAAATATGGCTCCTTCAAAAACCAAACCTTCGGTTCTTTTTTGATGAATACCATGCGAACTCACTTCCATAAAACAGAACTCAACACCTACCTCGTTCATTAACTGTAAATGACTATTTATAGTTAAAGCATCTGGCGTTGTATGGCTAGTTTTATATTCGTTATCATCAACCATTATTTTTATAGTTGATATTAACCCCACTTTAAACCCTGCTTTTTTAAATAACTGATACAACAGACTACTTACTGTTGTTTTACCATTAGTACCAGTTATCCCAACTAACTTTAAATTTCCAGAAGGGTTTCCGTAATAGTTTGAAGCCATTATTGCTAATGCTTTATTCCCATTATCTACCTGAATATATGTAATTTCATTTACAATAGTATCCGGCATAGCTTCACAAACAATCACCTTAGCACCTAAATTAATAGCCTTTTCTATATAATTATGACCATCAGTAATTGTACCTCTAATAGCAATAAAAACATCATCCATTAGTACTAATCGAGAATCAAAACATAGCTTATTCACCATAACCGATGTAGAACCGCTTACAGATATTAAACTAACCCCAAATAATATGTCTTTTAATAATGTCATGACAGCTCTAAAACTATTTGTTCTACTTCTTTAATATTTACACCTTTTGATGTTTGTTTCTTTACACTACCCACACCAGTAACCTTAACTTTTAAACCAAGGTTTTCTAATATCGAAATAGCATCCATACCACTCATACCCTCTACGTTAGGTACTGTACTATGTTTTTCATTAGACAAAGCATAATATTGCTGGTATTTTTTATCCAAATTGCCATCTTTAACATCTAACTCATCAATTTCATCAACTAATGGCGATGTTGCATATATTTTTTGAGCCACAGACTTAAATACAGGTCCAGAAACATCAGCTCCGTAATACCCCACACTTTTATCTGGTTCATGTATAACCACAATACAAGAGTACTTCGGATTATCTGCAGGAAAATAACCCGCAAAAGTTGATATGTACTTTAATTTATTTGGATCTTTTGAAACGTAATCTTTTTGACATGTACCCGTTTTACCTGCCATTGAAAAATTAGGAGAATAAAGGCTATGACCCGTTCCATGTTTTTTCTCTACGACATTCTTCAGCATTTCTTGCACCTTACCAATTGTTTCTTTTGAACATATAGAAGGATTAATCACCTCTTTATCAAATTTTTCAATTGATTTATTCCATTCCTTTACTTCTTTTAAAAGTCTAGGTTTCACCATCTCACCATCATTTGCGATTGCATTATAAAAGGTTAATGTTTGTAATGGTGTTAATGAAACTTCATACCCATGAGACATCCACGCTAAAGAAATACCAGACCAACCTTTATCACCAGGATATCTAATAACTGGCTTACCTTCTCCCTTTATTGGTAAATCCAACTTTTTATTTAACCCCATATTCATTAAGCGGTCAACAAATTTTTCAGGGTTATCTTTATAGCTATTGTTTATTATTTTTGCAAAAGCAGTATTCGAAGAAATTTCAAATGCCTTAGCTGCCGTAACTTTTCCGTAGCCACCCCATTTAGAATCCCTAACTGTTTTATTATATACCTTATAAAGACCTTTTTCAGTATCTATTACAGTATTAGTATCTATTACTTTATCTTCTAAAGCAACAACCATTGACATTAATTTAAATGTAGAACCTGGTTCATGCGATTCGCCAATTGCATAATTTAAACGCTCGTAATACTTACCACCTTCTGTTCTACCTAAATTCGAGATTGCTTTAACTTCACCAGTTTTGGTTTCCATTACAATTACACAACCATGATCTGCCTTATATTTCTCTAATTGACCTAAAAGCGCATGATGTGCTATATCTTGTATATTAACATCAATTGTAGAATACACGTCGTAACCATCTTTAGGCTCTACAATATTATCCATACCAATAGGTTTCCACTGACCTTTTGCTATTTTCTGCTTTAATCGGCTTCCTTTTTCTCCACTTAAATACTCAGTAAATGCACCTTCTAACCCTACTCTTGTAGCATGACCTTCAGCATCAAAACGCTCATAGCCAACACTACGCTCTGCAATTTTTCCTAACGGATGCTCACGCACCGTTCGTTGCTCTATAACTATACCTCCTCTATTTGGTCCTTTTTCAAAAAGCGGGAATTTTTTAATTTGCACATAATCAGAATAATCTAAATTTCTTGCTATTAAAGCATACCTATTTTTATTCACTTTAGCCTTACGCAATAGCTTTTCGTAATACGAAGAAGGTTTACCTAATAATTTAGAAAGCGCTAAAGACAAAGGCTTTATATTTTCTTTAAAATCACCATCTTTAACAGTAACAGCATCAAACCTTATATTAAATCGAGAAACAGATGTCGCTAACAAACTACCATCTGCAGAATATAAATTACCACGGTTAGGTGTTATTGTAAAAACTTTCTCCGTTCTATCTTCAGCAAGTTGGCGATACTTTTCACCATCAACCATTTGAATACTAACCAGTTTTACAACCACAGCAACAGCTAAGATGAACAGGAAACCTGCCACCACATACAATCTTGTTAATATGTTTTTTTCTGTTACTGCCACTATTTAGCTGATTTAACTCTTATTTTAAAAGGAGGTGTTTCCGACGGAAACAATCCTTCTTCACTTACTGTTTTTAATATTTCAGATTCCAATTTTAACTTCTGAACATCTGTTTGCCCATCAATAAACTCACTTCGCAATTCTTTAACCTCTTCATTTAAAGCCGCTATTTGATGTACTTTACTATCTGCACTATGCGAACTTGCGATCATAGCTGCCGCTAAGAAAGAAGTGAAGATTATAAAAATCCAATTTTTAGGAGCATCGCCGCTTACTAAAAATTTTCCTTTTAAAATGTCTAAAATTCCTTTTCGCACTTGCCTTATTTTTTCTTTATTCTAGCTTTTTCTGCTATTCTTAATTTCGCACTACGCGCTCTATTGTTTACTGCTATTTCTTTTTTTGATGGAACTACCAACCCCCCTACTTTTTTTAAAGGAACACTTATATTCCCATAAAAATCTTTCTCAGGCTCCCCTTCAAAAAGCCCCGCTCTAATAAATCGCTTTACCAATCTATCTTCTAAAGAGTGATAACTTATGACACTCAATCTTCCTTCTTCATTCAATAAATCGGGCACTTGTAACAAAAATTCTTTTATCACTTCAATTTCCTGATTTACCTCTATACGAATAGCTTGGTATATTTGAGCTAATATTTTATGCTCTACGCGAGCTGGCAAATACTGCTTTAATAATGTTTTTAATTGATCTGTAGTTTTTATTGACTCCTCTTCTCTTTTTGCTATTATAGTTGTAGCCATTGCATTTGCATTTCGCAAATCACCATATTCGAACAACACCCTTCTTAAATCATCATAAGTATATGAGTTTACAACTTCAAAAGCTGAAATTGCATTTCTCTTACTCATACGCATATCTAAATCTGCATCAAAACGAGTTGAAAAACCACGCTCCGCAACATCAAACTGATGAGAAGAAACACCAAAATCACCCAGAATACCATCTACTTTTTTTATTCCGTAGAATTTTAAAAATTGAGTGATGAATCTGAAATTTTCATGTATCAACACAAACCTTTCATCATCAAGTGTATTCTTTAAAGCATCTTCATCTTGATCAAAAGCAAACAATTTGCCTTTTTCGCCTAGCCTACTTAATATTTCTTTAGAATGACCACCACCACCAAACGTAACATCTACATAAATGCCATCTTCTTTAATATTAAGCCCATCTACAGACTCACTCAATAAAACTGGATTATGATAACTCATCTTCGTCTCCCATTACTTCTTCAGCTAATGCAGCAAAATCTTCTGCAGTATCTTCTAGAACCTTTTCATAACTATCTTTATCCCAAATCTCAATTATATTAATTGCAGAACTCAAGACAACTTCTTTTGATATATTAGCGATATCTACTAAATTTTTAGGTATTAATAACCTTCCAGCAGCATCTACTTCCACTACCTTTACACCTGCAGAAAAACGTCTAATAAAATCATTGTTCTTTTTCACGAACCTATTTTTCTTATTCATCTTCTCCATTAAAAGATTCCACTCTTTCATTGGATACAATTCTAAGCAGGGCTGAAACACAGAACGCTTCAAAACAAAACCATCAGCTAACACTGGAGCCATCTGATTCTTAAGGGATACAGGCATCATTACCCTCCCTTTAGCATCAGCTTTACAATCGTATGTCCCAATAAAATTGATCACTTTTTCTTGTTTCTTTCTATTTATAACTCAAATATATAGATTTTATTACCACCATTTACCACTATTTACCACATTGTTAATAAATTCCTTCTTTTTAGGATATCTTACCCTTAAAAACTAGCTTTAAAAAAACTTACTCGATAAAATTGAAAAATTCATTCAACAAAAAACTTATTCTTTGCTGAACTTATTTTTAGTCTTAAAAACAAGTATGCTTTGATTCTAAGGAAATGTCTATATTTGTCGCAATACACATCAACCCACATTAATGAAAGAAGAGTTAATAACGGAAGGAAAATTTAAATATGTTGAAGTAGGCGAAGGCACTCCAATCATCATATTACACGGGCTAATGGGTGGTTTAAGTAACTTTGAAGGAGTGGTAGAACACTTTCCTTCAAAAGGATACAAGGTTCTAGTACCCGAATTACCTATTTACGACAAACCCCTTTTAAAAACTACCGTTAAAAGTTTTGCTAAATTTGTTGAAGATTTTATAAAACATAAAGACCTAGACAATGTTATTCTACTAGGCAACTCTTTAGGAGGACATATCGGATTATTACATACAAAACTATACCCTAAAAAAGTTAAAGCTTTAATTATTACAGGTAGCTCAGGCTTATATGAAAGTGCCATGGGAGATGGCTACCCAAGGAGAGGTGATTATGAGTTTATAAAAAAGAAAGCTCAAGATGTTTTTTACGATCCTGAAGTTGCTACGAAAGAAATTGTTGATGAAGTTTTTGCAACGATAAACGATCGAATCAAACTTGTTAAAACATTAGCAATTGCCAAAAGTGCTATTAGGCACAATATGGCTAAAGATTTACCTAAAATGAAGACTCCAACTTGTATTATTTGGGGTAAAAATGATAACGTGACTCCACCTGATGTTGCTGATGATTTTCATAAATTATTACCCGATTCAGATTTATTTTGGATTGACAAATGTGGACATGCTGCGATGATGGAACACCCAGATGAATTCAATAGAATTTTAGAATCTTGGCTTACATCTAGAAAATTATAAAAACATTTTTTGATATGAAAGTAAAGTCTGCTGACTTTGTAATGAGTAACTCTAACGTTACAAACTGCCCTAAAGACCCTATTGCGGAATATGCCTTTATTGGTCGCTCTAATGTTGGAAAATCTTCATTAATAAACATGTTAACGCAACGTAAAAGTTTAGCAAAAACATCTGGAAGACCAGGAAAAACACAACTTATCAATCATTTTAAAATTAATGATGATTGGTTTCTCGTAGATTTACCTGGCTATGGCTATGCAAGAGTATCAAAAAGAGATAAAAAAGTTTTTCAAAAATACATTACCGATTATTTTTTAGAAAGAAGACAACTTGTCTGTGCTTTTGTCTTAGTTGATATTAGACATGAACCTCAAAAGGTTGATTTAGAATTTATGGAATGGATGGGCGAAAACCAAATTCCGTTTTCTATAATTTTCACAAAAGCAGACAAGCTAAAACCAAACGTTATTGAAAAAAATGTTGAGCAATATATTCAGCAATTATTATCAAGTATTTGGGAAGAAGCACCTAACTATTTTATAACATCATCATCTAGCGGAATCGGACAAGAAGAAGTTTTAGGTTACATTGATGGAATGAACGAAAATTTTAAAAAAAATAATTGGGCTGATTTAATTTAATCTTTCCTTTAAAACATCAATTAAATCTTCTGAAGATTCAAGTAAATTCATTGTTTCTGTACTTACAAAAATCTGTAACCCACTTTTTGTTTGCGCTAAGACAACGGGTAAAGAATAACTTTTAGCATCAAGAGCTGAGAATGCTTCATGAAACTCATTTTTATGAAGAAAATCCATTTCAACAGTGGTACTTTTTCTGAATTTTTTCCACTCTTTATTCTCAGAAAAAACTCCAAAAGTTATATCACAAAGGCTACACTCATATGTACTAGGACTGAACACCTTATGCATACTATCCACTAAACCATTTATTTTACCTGAGTTTGCATTGTAAACAAAAAGTAATTTTTCGAAACCTTCATTCTCCATATTATTAACACTATTTTATCTTTACCTAAAAAAAACTACGACCTTATCATTATGAAAAAAATATTCCTATTCTTAATTTTCATTTTTCTATTTACGAGTTGTAAGTCTCAAAAAAACAGTATTGCTTACAGTTCTGAAACATTAAAAATTATACCTGTTTCAGAAAACTCATATATTCATATCAGTTATTTAGAAACTGATGATTTTGGAAAAGTAGCGTGTAATGGCCTTATTTTTATAAATAATAATGAAGCAGCTGTTTTTGACACTCCAACAAATTCAGAAGTAAGTATGGAATTAATTAAATGGATTGCAGAGGATAAAAAATGCGACATCACTTCTATCACCATCAATCATTTTCATGATGATTGCCTTGGCGGTCTTGATGCTTTTCACAAATTAGGCATACCCTCTTTTGCTAATAACAAAACAATTATACTAGCTAAAGAAAACGCAAGTAGTATACCTCAAATCGGATTTGATGATAAAATGGAAATTACCGTTGGAGAAAAAAAAGTAATTAACCATTTTATTGGCGAAGCACACACAAAAGATAACATTATAAGTTATGTACCTACTGATAATTTAATTTTTGGCGGTTGCATGGTAAAATCACTAAACGCCAGCAAAGGATATACTGGCGATGCTAATACAGCTGAATGGAGTAATACTATTAAAAAAATAAAAAAATATTACCCAAACGTTAACTTAGTAGTGCCTGGACACGGTGCCGCAGGAAATGAAAAACTATTAGACTACACCATTCAACTTTTTAAAGAACCTACTTTTTAAGTTCTAATTTTTCAGCAAAATAATCACAAAAATCTTTCATTGTTGCTGTCATTTTTTCATCTTGAGTAGCCTTCATAAAAGTATCTGATAAAGAAACTAAAGTCTGGTGAAAGAAAATTTTCATTTCATCAACAGGCATATCTTTTGTCCATAAATCTATTTTTAGAGACTCTTGATTTTTACTATCCCAAACAGATAATAACATTGCCTTCACTTCTTCATTATCAATTCCTCCATCTTGGGCCGACCAATTAAGCTCCTCAGGAACTCTGTTTTCATCTAAGCCTACTGTTAATGTTATTTTTGATGTATGTAATTTACTCATTACCTTTTCGGTTTATATTTTGATTTCTTAAAAATTTCTTCTGAAGGAATATTCAATAATTGCTGAACAGTAACTTCGTTATTTTCCATAAACGACCTCACTATTTGCCAACCAATATATCTACCTGTTCTTCCAGGAGACTCACTATCTAACTCTAACTGAAATTTTGAAAATGGAGCTGGATCAATAAATCGAGGTTGCAAAAGCTTATCTGTGCTATATAAAAGCTCTCTCTCTACAAAGTAACGCCACATTTGCTCTTCATTTACTCCTGCCCACTCTAATTGTTCTGGCGTATACACTATTCTTTGTGCCTCTGTCTGAAAAGGCATTATCTTATCTTTTAAATACAACTCTTTACCATAATATATTATATGATCTAAAAAAGTTCTTCCCTTTTCTCTAGGAAGCATTTGAAAGCAAAACTGACTTGCAACATCACTTACCAAATATTGTTTATCGAGACCCGTGGCAATATAACTTTGAAAACCTTTATAAAACTTATGATCTTCACCTAAGTAATTATCTAAACCTATAAGCAATAAAGAATCTGCTAAAATAACTCTATTAGCATAACCTACATCAGAAGTAAGTGTAACTACTTTTGGAGCCTTAAAATCAGGGAAGTAATATTTTATATGTTTGAATAAATTGAGTAAATCAACCTCTTCTTCTTCCAGATTAGAGAAAACCTTAGTCACTTCTTCATTCAATTCTTTCTGTATCGTATCTTTTAACTTTGCCTCCCATATACTATCAGGGTATTGACGTGGAAACAAATAAGGATATTGACTTTTAAGTTTCGGAATATCATTAGGCGTAGCATCAGCAAAAGCCTTATCAAACCTAGAAACTGTAATTTCCATTGGAATTTTAGCTATTTCATCAGCTGTTTTATCTTCATCGGCACAGCTATAAAACAAAGCTTGTGTCGTTATCAAAAGAATAAAAATTAACTTTTTCATATAAAGTAATTCTCTTTTAGTTTTATTTATTACCAGTTTGGCTCTATTTTTACAAAGCAAAGTTACTAGTTTTAAATGTAAAAAATACTGCAATGCAAACTGAAAAAGTAATAAATCATATTGTAGACTGGTTAAAAGAATATGCAGTCAATGCTAAAATGGAAGGTTTTGTTATTGGAATTTCTGGCGGAATCGATTCCGCCATTACCTCTACATTATGTGCCAAAACAGGATTAGAACTGCTATGTTTAGAAATGCCTATTCATCAAGCACCTAATCAAGTAGATAGAGCATCAAACCATATTGAATGGCTTCAAAAAAACTTTCCTAATGTAAAAAGACTACAGGTAAACCTTACACCAGTATTCGACTCATTAGTAGAGGCTATGCCAAAAGTAGATAATGAAGAAGAGCGATTTATGTCGCTTGCAAATACCCGTGCAAGACTGAGAATGACTAGTTTATACTATTTTGCCGCTTTAGAGCGTTATCTAGTAGCAGGCACTGGAAACAAGGTTGAAGATTTTGGCGTAGGATTTTACACCAAGTATGGCGATGGAGGTGTGGATTTAAGCCCTATTGCTGATCTTGTAAAAACAGAAGTTTGGGAAATTGGCAAAGCATTAGGCGTTAATGATGAAATTGTAAATGCCGCACCAACCGACGGCCTATGGGGAGATGACAGAACTGATGAAGACCAAATTGGAGCTTCGTACCCTGAGCTAGAATGGGCAATGGAAATGATCGATAAAGGTAAAACTGCTGATGATTTTTCAGGCAGAGAAAAAGAGGTTATTACTATCTATAAAAGGTTGAATAACGCAAACAAACATAAAATGAATCCAATACCTGTTTGTAAGATTCCAAATTCGTTAAAATAACCATTCACCTTAAAATCAAGTGAATAAATCGAAAAAATAACAAATATTGCAGTTTATCGATAAAAAAATATGACCTTTACAGTATAAATAAGATAAATATACTTTACATTGCATGTCAGAAATTTTTGGCATATTAGTTGTAAGTTGAGAATCAAGAAAAAATAAGTAAAATGATCAAAGTATTAATTGCGGATAATCATCCAGTAGTAAGAACAGGTATTAAATTTGTTTTAGATACCGCTTCTGATTTTAATGTAATAGCAGATGTTTCAACAACAACTGAGTTATTTGAAAAATTAGAAACTATTACACCGGATGTAGTGATGTTGGAGATGGATATACCTGAGATTAATGGAATAGCTACCCTGAGAAAAATAAAGTCAGAATACCCTGATGTAAAAGTTTTAATTTATAGCGGACAGTCTGAGGACGTTTACGCATTAAGTACAATTAGAGCTGGAGCATATGGTTACCTATCAAAAACAGCAGATTTAGATTATATTATTTCTGCAGTAAGAAAAGTAAGTAAAGGTGATATGTTTATTACAAATGAACTTGCTCAAAGACTTGCTTTTGATGAAGGAACTAAAAAACCAAGAAGGTTTTTCAGAAAACTTTCTAGTAGAGAAGTTGAGGTATTAAAAATGTTAGCTAGTGGCAAACGTAATAAAGACGTTGCTATCGGCCTTAATTTAAATGAAAAAACCGTAAGTACTTACAAGGCTAGATTAATGCGTAAGCTTAATGTAGATAACCTAGTAGACTTATTACAACAAGCTAAAGCTTTAGAGCTTTACTAAGTTTTAATCTTATTTAAAATAAAAAAGCCTAGCAAATGCTAGGCTTTTTTATTTTATTACTTAATTGATTATGACAACACTCTATTCAATTTTTTATTTAAAAGTGTATTTAATTGAATATAATTCATAATCTCCTCTAAGATTTCCCTATTATCATTATCAACAACTTTTGTTTCTTCTTGTAAAGAATGAATTCTACGTTTTACTAAATAACAGCGTAATGTTAATATAGTTTCACTAGCCAACTGTGCTATTGTTTTTTCCTTTTCTTTTGGGTAAATATCTTTTCTAGCCCAATCATGCAAAATGTATTTTTCTTCTTCCATTAATATGGAAGATATTTCAGATACCATATCTTGCTCTAAAGGTGCTATAAACTTATTGATACTAAACTCTTCATCTTGATTTAATGCCTCAATTAAAACTTTATAGATATTTCTGAAATTTTCATTACTCAATTCAATCTCATCATCTTGAAGATCTAAAAATATTTTTTCATAGACTTTTGCTTCTAAAACTTCTGGCTCTAGTTCTAAATCTCCTTTTTCATTTTCTTTTAGCACCAAATCTTCAAACTCTTGTGCCAAATTACCATAAAGCAATAAAATTTCAATAATCTTACGCTCTAACTCAAACTGAACATCTACTTTTTGGTTTGTTGTTTCATTTTTTACTACATCAAATGCTTTTGCTGGTTCAGGTTTTTGTTGCTTTATCGCAGCAGCATTATCTTTATTTCCAATCTGAGCTAGTGTATTAAATAATACTGCTTCAGAAATATTCATAATACTTGCACATTCTTGAATATAAATTTCTTTCTGAATACGATCTGGTATTTTAGAAATACTATTTACAATATCGCGAACAGTATCAGCCCTTTTAATAGGGTCATTAGCTGATTCATTAAATAATAATGATGCCTTAAATTGAATGAAATCTTTGGAGTTTTCTTTCAAATATTCCAAAACATCATCTAAGCTATTATTTTTAGAAAAACTATCTGGATCTTCTCCTTCTGGAAAAGAACAAACCTTTACATTCATTCCTTGCTCCAAAATAAGATCTATACCACGCAGAGAAGCTCGTAAACCAGCTGCGTCACCATCAAATAAAACTGTAATGTTTTTAGTAAGTCTATTAATTAATCGTATCTGTTCGGGTGTTAAAGCAGTACCACTAGATGCTACTACATTTTCAATTCCTCGTTGATGAAACTGTATAACATCAGTATACCCTTCTACTAGGTAGCAATTATCTTCTTTTGCAATAGCCTGTTTTGCATGGTAAATACCATACAACACCTTGCTCTTGTGATAAATATCGCTTTCTGGAGAGTTTAAATATTTTGCTGCTTTCTTATCATTAGTTAAAATACGTCCTCCAAAACCTAATACACGACCACTTAAGGATTGAATAGGAAACATCACACGCGCTTTAAAACGGTCAAATTTTCGAGAATTTGCAAGATTAGCCGTATCTTCTTTTACAATGGTTAGCCCCGTTTCTGATAAATACTTTATTTGATATCCTTTTTCTAGTGCTGCGTTGGTAAAAGAGTCCCAATTATCTAAACAATACCCTAAAGAGAATTTCTTAATAGTTTCATCTGTAAAACCGCGTTCTTTAAAATAACTTAAACCGATAGCCTTACCTAATTCACTTTCCCAAAGTATTTCTGAAAAATATTTTTGTGCATACTCAGAAACCAAATACATGCTTTCTCTTTCGTCTGCTTGTACTTTCTGCTCATCACTCTGCTCCGTCTCTTCTATCTCTATATTATACTTTTTAGCTAAAAATTTTATTGCCTCAGGGTATGTAAAATGTTCATGCTCCATTAAAAAAGCAACTACATTACCGCCTTTACCACTACTAAAATCTTTCCAGATTTGCTTTACAGGTGAAACCATAAAACTTGGCGAACGTTCATCTGTAAAGGGACTTAATCCTTTAAAATTAGATCCTGATTTTTTTAACTGAACAAAATCGCCGATAACCTCCTCTAAACGAGCAGTTTCATAAACTTGATCTATTGTTGTTTTAGAAATCAATTTAAAAAAGGTTTTAACTATTGATAATAAAGACTTTGAACCTGTAAATATAATTATAAAAATAAAGCCATCACGGTTTACAGGGATTGCTTTTTCACTATTGCAAGGGTTTTAGAAACTTCTCATTTAACGCAACTTTGTACCAGAAATAAAAAACAAATAATCAATTAACTTTTAAAAACAGAAATTATGATCTGGGGAATTACATTAGTATTATTAAGTATCATCGCAGTACCATCTTTAATTTTAGCTAAAAAACCAAACGCTAAAGAACTTTTAGAAAAAGTAGAACCTTACCAAGCTTGGATCGGTGCTTTATTTTGCTTTTGGGGAATATGGGGAATAATAACTGCTATATTAAATATTGGATGGCTTACAGCAGCTCCTATCTGGTGGGTTACTTTCTTAGCTGGAAATGTTGTTTCAGCAGCATTAGGATTCATGTTAGGTTTTGGATTAATTAACAAATATGTTTTATCTAAAAACGAAGGTGCTAAAGAAAAAGCAGATGCTTTAAGAGCTAAAATAGCTCCAAAACAAGGAAAACTAGGTGTTGTTGGTATTATCGTAGGTGTTTGGATGATCATAGCATCTTTCTTATTCTCTGTATAAAAACTCTTTTACTAAAAGTAAAAATAGAAACATGAAAAAACATTTTTTAAACATTTTCATATTACTAATAACGATAACAACAATGGCGCAAACGACTTCACCAAGCATAAGTGTTAACGGGTCAACGACACACACCATTAAGCCTACATTTAATGCTAAAATGATTCTTAGCTTAAATAATGTGTATTACGATGCTCCTGGGACAACTTTTCCAGAATTAAAAGAAAGCTATTTAGCTACTTTAGAAAAGAACGGTATTGATCTTAAAGCATTGAAAGAAGACAAGTTTGCTTATGAACTCTTACGCTATGAAAAGGAAGGTACTTACTTTGAGTTTAAAACCACTTCTATAGAAACGCTTGAGAAGTTTATTTCAGTAAAAGCATTTGGTGTATCACAATCAGATTCTAGCTTTGAGTATACCTTAACGGATGATGAGATAGCAATGTATGCAAAAGAAGCGTATGACAATGCTAAAGCAAAGGCAGAGGCTATCGCAAAGAAAATAGATCGCAAAGTGGGTAAAGCAATATATATCCACGATAATAATCTCAATAAAATATCAGAGTCACTTTATTATGGTTCTGATTTCTCAAAAAGAGACTACCAAATATCGGTTTCTTTCGAACTTTTATAACTTTTTAGTTGGTTGTTTACGAAGAAGGCCTTGTTTATTTTATTTGTATCACAAATTTTCTTTTCAAGCTATAAACAAGGTTCTTCTTCTATTTTTAATTTGGTATTAAATCATGTTTTATATTTGAGTTTAAAACAAATAATATGATTCTATTTTTTGGAACTAGACAAGGTAAAACTTCTTTAAAGAAATTAGACTCAATTAGTTGCCCATACTGCAAGCAATTAAACACATTAACTTTAATTGAAAGCTCTAACTATTTTCATGTTTTTTGGATAAAATTATTCAAATTATCATCTCACAAAATTGCAGAATGCTCTCATTGTAAAAGAGCATATTATGAGAATGAATTTACTCATGAAATGAAACAAAAAACTATTAATTAAAAAAGCCAAGACATAGTCTTGGCTTTTTTAATTTTAATCTAAATCAAATCGGAGTCCTAATGAGACATTTCTTTGTTCTACTATTGCATCTTTAAAAATAGGGTTCAGATCATATTTCACGTACAATTGAGTACCTCCAAAACCTGCATAAGCACTCAATCCATAAATTAAATTACTTGTATTATATCCTCGTTTTAATTTATCTTTTACCTTATCACCATCAATTTCATACTTCAATTTTTGGCGTGTGCTTAAATTAAAACCTCCATACCCTCCAATACCGAAACGGAATTTTTTGTACACATCATATCTAATCGTTTTATCTGTTTTTGTTAATTTAGATGGACCAAATTCAAAATGAATAGGAAATACCAAATTATCCATACGTAGTTTCGATTTATCTAAATCGTATTGAAACTCTTCTAATATAGTTTGTCCATTATTAACTACAAAATATTGATTATCTTTTGCTTTTAACCCATTAAATTGAAAAGAGAACCCATAATTAAACCTCATGAAGTTAGTATTTTTAAATACTCGTGTTCTCCATTGCCACCCCATTTCAAAAAATCGACTGCCTCCTATTTCATATGGCGAATCATCTAAAGATTGGTTATCAATAATTGCATTATTCAAACCAACAGCTATAACAAAATCTGAAGAAGTACGTCTATCATATTGCAACTTATTTTTATTTTCATCCGAATCTATTTTTAAACCAAACAACCTGTCATCTCCACCATCTTTTGATCCAAAATTAATCTCAACTTTTGATCCAGTAGGCAAAACTAACATACGGTCTCCATTACGTTCTAAAAGTGCAATTTCATTATCTACTATACTTAATCTATTTTCAATATTTAAAGCTCGTTTTTTTGCCGCATCTTCTTTCAATTGTTGTGCTTCTTTTTCTGTAATTTCTTTAGTATCAACACGCTTCATTATTGAAGCAACTTCTGCTTTAAGCGCCTCCTTTTCCTGTAATGTTATTTCTGATTTTAAATTATTTAAATTAATGATTTTACTTTTATAGTCTTCTTGTCCCAATACATTTTGCGTCAAAAAACCAAAGTATAGTATTGCGATATATAGTATATTTATTTTCATGTGGTGATTATTTTTGATTATTAATTAATGAACAAACCCCTCCCTGCTCCTTTTCTAAATACAGCTGATATCAGAAAAGAAAAAAAGTATTATAATATGTATTGATTTTAGTTATTGCGATCTGCAACTGCAGTTCTTACTTTAAAAAACCCTTCTTTCAATGTATCAAATAAATGATCTCTTAAAGATTTATCCAATTCATTTTCAGCTTCATCTAATAAAGCCATTGCATCTACTTTATTTGATGTGTCTTTAAAAATTTTATTCGCTAGTATTTCTCGCTCAGCTTTTCTTAATAACTCATCTATCTCTGTATCAGAAACTACCGAATTATTAGATTCCAAAGCATTTACTTGCGCAACAAGATCTTTAATTTTCAATTTAATGATTTCATCTTTATCGAAAACATTTTCGTTAACTCCTTTAATTACACTATCATCTTTCAATACTGTTTTTGCAATTCCAGAATTAGAAGTAACAACAGTGCTCTTTGAATTTTGTTCTTTATTTTTCAGCACCTCTATTTCTTTTTTATCTTCTAAAACAATTGCATTTAAAGGATCATCCTTACTTTTATTAGCTACAGGCGGTAAAACAAATTGCTCTATTGGCGCCTCCAACTCTTTTCTTTTCTCTTTATTTTCATTTACAATACTCGTTTCAGGAAGATTTATATTGCTCTCTGTTTCTATAAAAATGATAAAAGAAGCAATTAACAACCCTATAAGACAAGCTGCAACAGCATACCAAGCAAAACCTTTTGATTTTTTTTCTTGGGAAGATGTTATTTGCCCAGAAATTTTACCCCAAGCATTAGCAGATGGCTTTATCTCACGACCATCTAATTTCTCTTTTATATGTTCTTCAAATTTAATTGGTGCCATAACCTAATATATTTTGTTTTTTTAACTGCTCTTGCAACAGCTTTCTAGCTTTAAACAACTGAGATTTTGAAGTGCCTTCTGTTATCTGCAACATTTCAGCAATTTCAGCATGCTTATATCCTTCTACTGCATATAAAACGAATACCATTTTATAACCTTCTGGTAGTCTATCTATCAACATTTGAATTTGCTCTACATCTATTTCTGATGAAAAATAATCGTGACTTTGTGAGTTTCTCTCAAAAACATCATCATCAAAAACTACAAATTGTTTTTTTCTCAAATAAGTTATTGATTCGCGAATCATTATTCTTCTAATCCATCCTTCAAAACTTCCTTCAAACTTAAAGGTGTCTAAATATTTAAATACCTTCACAAAACTTGTCACCATAACATCTTCAGCAAAATCAGCATCTTTTATATATTGCCGACAAACACTCAACATTTTTGGCGCATGCTTTTCATATAAATGCTTTTGAGCATCTGAGTTACCAGAAATCGCCTTTTTTATAAGGTTTTTTTCATTTGTATAAAAAGAAATAATTTTCAATTTTAATATGGTGTTGGTTTCTATTAAGGTAGACGAGAGATACTTTAAAATGGTTGCCTGAAATTATTATTTATTTTAAAATAAATAAACAACACACTAATTTTTAAGAAAATAAAGTTTAATTATTTTTTTCGCTCAACGACATAATTAACCATTAATTCTAATGATTTTTTATATTCTGAGTCAGGATAGCGAGATAAAAGTTCTAATGCATCATCCCTAAAAGAAAGCATTTTTGAAACCGCATACTCCAAACCTCCATTATCTTTCACAAAGGCTATAACCTCTTTTACCCTCTTTTTATCTTTATTATGATTTTTAATTGAATTGATTACCCACTTTTTATCCTTTTTTGAACAGTTATTCAAAACATGAATAAGGGGTAATGTCATTTTTTGTTCTTTAATATCAATACCTGTTGGTTTACCTATTTGAGCTCCACCGTAATCAAACAAATCATCTTTAATCTGAAATGCCATACCGCAATATTCTCCAAATTTTCTAAAAACCTCTATATCTTCAGAATCTGGTTTCACAGAGCAAGCACCCAAACTACAGCATGCAGCAATTAGAGTTGCCGTTTTTTGTCGGATAATTTCATAATAAATAGCTTCTGTAATATCTAATCTTCTTGCTTTTTCAATTTGCAATAACTCGCCTTCGCTCATTTCACGAACTGCAACAGATATTATTTTAAGTAAATCAAAATCGTTATTATCAATAGACAATAACAAACCTTTAGATAACAAATAATCACCTACTAATACTGCAATCTTATTTTTCCAAAGCGCATTTATCGAAAAAAAACCTCTTCTTTTATTACTTTCATCAACAACATCATCATGTACTAAAGTAGCAGTATGTATCAACTCAATTACAGATGCACCCCTATACGTTCGCTCATTAACAGCACCATTATTTAACAATTTAGCTGTTAAAAAAACAAACATAGGACGCATTTGCTTCCCTTTTCTATTTACTATATAATGTGTAATCCTATTTAATAAGGCGACCTTGGAAGTCATAGATTCATAAAACTTTTTTTCAAAAAGTTCCATCTCTATATTAATCGGTTCTTTTATTTGAGCTACAATTTTCACAAAAAATAATCCTGTAGTTATGCCTTAATTCGGTTCTATGTAAAATTAGATAAAAAATACAAGCTGTACAGGCCGCAACAACTTTAATTTAACCAAAATTCAATTTTATAAAGCCACCCCTGATTTCAGGGATAATAATTTCGCTAACGCTAGGGATTTACGCTAACATATTATAATCTATATTTGTAGAAATTAATAACAATTAAACATTTTAAAATGAAGAAAAAATTTATTGTATCGTTAGCTATTCTGTTAGTTGGAGGTTTAAGCGCTACACAAGCTCAGAAATTGAAAAAATTTGGTAGCTCGGTAGAAAAAAAGATAGGACCTAAAACTATTCAAGTTCCTTACACTGATGTAATTTCTTATTTAGGATATGCTGAAGCAGGCAATGAAGACGAAGTTAAAGACAACAAGAAATTTTATTATATTTATGTGTGGGTACCATTAGCAGCTCCTGAATTAGGTGTGCGTATGGTTTCTCCAACAGATGGTAAAACTAAAGGTGCTATAGCTTCAAAAGAATATACTGAAAATGCTAGTTCAGAAGATTATTTTGACACTTACATTACACTTGAGCGTTCTGACATTGTTTCTAGCGACGGAATAACTGAAGATGGTGCAAAAAGCGCTAACTGGGTTACTTTAGAAAGAAATGATGATAGTTCTGAAATGCCAAAACAACCTAGTGGAAGTAGCTACAACTCTTTACTTAGATACAAAAGTGAAGTAAGTAACCCTACAAAAGCAATTACTGCTGGTTTATATAGAGTAGGTTTTACTACTTATAAAACTGGAGAAGTTAAAGGAACTTTTATGGCTGAAGTTGCTTCGCCAATAAAATTACCTGGTGTAGTTATGGCTAAAACAATTGAAGAATTGAATGCTAAGATTGCTGAGTAATTACAGCTTTAATAAATACTAAAAAAGGGTTGCTCAATGAGCAACCCTTTTTTTTATGATTTATTGGCTAATTGGCCGCAAGCGGCATCAATATCTTTACCTCTAGATCGACGAACAGTAACTGCTATATTATGGTTTTCAAGTGTATTTACATACATATCAATCGCCTCATTAGAAGCTTGTTGAAACTCACCATCATCGATAGGATTATACTCTATTAAATTTACTTTAGATGGTGCAAATTTGCAAAAATCAACAAGTGCATTCACATCGCTTTGAGAATCATTAATCCCTTTCCAAACGACATACTCATAAGTAATTCTACTTTTTGTTTTAGAATACCAATACTGCAGAGACTCTCTTAAATCTACCAATGTGAAATTTGCATTAAAAGGCATTATCGATGTTCTAATTTCATCAACAGCAGAATGTAATGACACGGCTAGCTTAAATTTAACCTCATCATCTGCCATTTTACGAATCATTTTAGGTACACCTGAAGTAGAAACTACAATTCGCTTTGGAGACATACCTAAGCCTTCTGGAGAAGTGATTTTATCAATCGCTTTAAGTACATTGTTGTAATTCATTAAAGGCTCTCCCATACCCATAAAAACAATATTACTTAATGGTCTATTAAAGTACAATCGACTTTCATTATCAATTGCTACAACTTGATCATAAATTTCATCTGGGTTTAAGTTACGCATACGCTTTAAACGAGATGTTGCACAAAACTTACAATCTAAGCTACAACCTACTTGACTTGAAACACAAGCCGTAGTTCTTGTTTTTGTGGGTATCAAAACAGATTCAACTATTAAATCATCATGTAAGCGAACAGCGTTTTTAATAGTACCATCATTACTGCGCTGCATAACATCAACCTTAATATGGTTGATTACAAAGTTGCTTTCTAACATATCTCTAGTTTCTTTAGATATATTAGTCATAGCTTCAAAAGAATGCGCTGCTTTTTGCCACAACCACTCATATACTTGGTTGCCTCTAAAAGCTTTGTCTCCGTTATTTACAAAAAATTCACGCAATTGCTCTTTGGTAAGTGCTCGTATGTCTTTCTTTTTTACTGTATCCACTTTATTAAAGATAAGTGTTATTAAAAACAAATCCCGCTAGTCTAAAATAAAAGTAGAACTAAAGCGGGATTTTTATGATGTTTGAATGATATTAGATAATCAACATTGCATCTCCGTAAGAGTAAAACTTGTAACTCTCTAAGATTGCTTCTTTGTATGCTTTTTTCATAAGGTCATGCCCCATAAATGCTGAAACCATCATCAATAATGTAGATTTTGGTAAATGAAAATTTGTTACCATACAGTTTGCTATACTAAAATCGTAAGGAGGGAAAATAAATTTATTTGTCCAACCTTCATATGTGTTTAATGTATGGTGAGATGAAACACCACTTTCTAAACCACGCATTGCAGTAGTTCCGACAGCACAAATTCTTCTCTTTTCTTTTATTGCGTTATTAACGATCTCTGTAGCTTTCTCATCGATAATTAACTCTTCGCTATCCATTTTGTGCTTAGATAAATCTTCAACCTCTACAGGATTAAACGTACCTAAACCTACATGTAATGTCAACTCAGCAAAATCAACTCCTTTAATTTCTAAGCGTTTTAATAAATGCTTAGAAAAATGCAAACCAGCAGTTGGTGCCGCTACAGCTCCTTCATGCTTTGCATAAATTGTTTGGTAACGATCAGCATCTTCTGCTTCTGTTTCCCTTTTAATATATTTTGGAAGAGGAGTATCTCCTAATTCTTTTAGTTTTCTTCTAAAGTCAGTGTAAGAACCATCATATAAAAAACGAAGTGTTCTTCCTCTAGATGTTGTATTGTCAATTACTTCAGCTACTAATGTATCGTCATCACCAAAATAAAGTTTGTTACCAATTCTAATTTTACGAGCAGGATCTACTAAAACATCCCAAAGGCGTTGCTCTTCATTTAATTCTCTTAACAAAAATACTTCAATACGAGCTCCTGTCTTTTCTTTATTACCGTACAATCTAGCTGGGAAAACTTTTGTATTGTTTAATACCATGACATCACCTTCATCAAAATAATTGATAAGGTCTTTGAACATTTTATGCTCAATTTTACCTGTCTCTCTATGAATTACCATTAGCTTGGACTCATCCCTGTTTTCTGCAGGATATTCCGCTAAAAGTTCTTCTGGAAGCTCAAAATTAAATCCGGATAATTTCATGTATTATTTTTTTGTTATTGTTAATGCGGCTGCAAAGATACAATCCTGAATAGGGGGTTGTCAAGTAAAACGCCTTTTATCTTTAAATTATATTAGTTCAACGGTTTAACACCAATTTGAACTTGTTCCATATCTGTCCAAAAATCAGGATAAGATTTAGAAACTACCCCTGCATCGTTTATAATTATTGATGTTTTAAAAGCAAGTGGCGCAAAGGCCATTGCCATTCTATGATCGTTATACGTATCAATAGAAATATCTGCATTTATAACTGATGTAGGCTGTAATGTCAAATCTTTATCTGTAACTAATATAGAAGCTCCTAGTTTTGACAACTCTATATACAAGGCTTCTAATCTATCAGTTTCTTTAATTTTCAGTGTATGTAAACCTGTTAGGTAACATCCTATACCTAGCCCTAAACAAGTGACAGATATTGTTTGTGCAATATCTGGTGCATTAGCTAAGTCCCACTCCAAAACCTCTATTTGTGGTTTTTTCACTTTATGAAGTTCAATTTTATTATTTATAAAAACGGTATCTACACCAAATTCTTTATAAATTTCTGCTAACACACTATCTCCCTGTAGGCTATTTTGCTTGTAAGCCGACAGCGTAAACTTAGAACCAACTTCTGACAAAGCTGCTATACTATAAAAATATGATGCCGAACTCCAATCTGACTCTACTACTAAAGTTTGGTTTTCAACTGTCTTTTTTGAATGTACTTTGATACTGTTTCCTTCAAAAGAGTTTTTTATTCCTAATTGTGTTAAAAGAGCTAATGTCATTTTAATGTAAGGAACTGAGGTTATTTTACCTACCAACTCTAGCTCTATTCCATTTTCTAAACTTGGAGCAGTTAACAATAAAGCCGAAATATATTGACTACTAATATTTGCGGGAAGTGATACTTTATTTTTATTTATTTTTTTTCCTGTAATTTTTATTGGAGGATATCCTTCATTTTTTACATAACTAATTTCAGCTCCTAATTCTCTTAAAGCATCTACCAAAACTTTGATAGGACGCTCCGTCATACGTTGAGAACCTGTTAAAATAACATTTTTCCCTTCTTGAGTTGCAAAATAAGCTGTTAAAAAACGCATTGCAGTACCTGCATGATGTATATCTACCTCACCATTTTCAATACCTAAACCTTTTGCCATTACCTGAGCATCGTCAGAATTAGATACGTTTTCTATCTTAATGTTTGAATACAAAGCTTGTAATAATAAAATTCTGTTAGACTCACTTTTAGAGCCGGTTACTTTAATATTTGCTTGTATATGATTGCTCTCTGGCGATGTTAAATGTAATTTCAATGCAGTATGGTTTAGAAAATTTCTAGTCTCGAAAAATTAAGTGGTAAATATACTACTATTTCAACTTTTTATTATTGTGATGCCTATCATGATCACGCTTTGTTTTTAAATCTAACTTTTTATCAAAAGCTTGTTGTAAATCTATTCCTGTTTGGTTCGCCAAACACAAAACAACGAACATGACATCAGCTAATTCTTCTCCTAGATCTTTATTTTTATCTGATTCTTTTTCGCTTTGCTCACCATACCTACGTGCTATTATACGTGCAACCTCACCAACCTCTTCAGTTAGTTGTGCCATATTTGTTAATTCATTGAAGTAACGAACACCATGTTCTTTTATCCAATTATCAACCTCTTGTTGTGCGTTAGAAATATTCATGTATTTAGATTTTAGACAAAACTACTTTTTCTGTTTGTTTTTCAACGAATAGTCTATAAAAATCTTTTAATGCAGCATATGTTTCTGTACCAAAAATAGACGTATTTATAGATGTAGATACTATTGTTGTTATAAGATTAGCACTTACCGAAACATTATATTTAAACATTCCTTTTTCATCTGGTAACCCTAGAACAATTGACTTAGGGTAAGAATCAACCTTATATCCTTCTGGAATTTCAATATGAATTTTTCCTTTTTCCGTTTTTGGATATACAAAATCTATTAGATAATTTCTTGTTTCTAACTTAAACGGATTTTCATTCGTTGTTTTAAATAGCATTGGTGACAAATATATTTTATCACCTACCAAATTATAAGTAACCGCTTTTAGGCTTCTTAATTTTTCTCTAACTGATCCTCCATTTTTATATATAACAACTCTGATTTTGTTACATAATCGAAACGTTCTTTATTATATATCTTTATTCTTTCATGAATTGAGGTTTGAATCTGAAAACCTTTATCGTTTACGTATTCATATTTCAAATCAACCTCTCTATATATAACCGCTGCTATGGCTGTTTAATCTTTATCATAAAAGGTTTCTTCTAATTCTTCTTTTGAAACTTTTCCGAATTTATAATCTTGAGCATTTAAAGAAAATGCAAAGGAGAACATAATAAGTAATGTGATTAATAATTTCATATATTAATTAATCTGGTTTGGTTTTATATTTTTATCAAAACAATTTTTGAATTATCAGTACTCGCTATTTCCTTTCTAAAATTTCTATACTCTTCATATTCATCTTTAGTATACTCCCCTTCTTTAATCAACAACTTTCTATTGTACTGAATAGTTTTTCCTTCTTCAAGTGTTTTAAAGCTTAAAATATAAGATCCAAATTCATTTTTAATTGTTTTAATACTTGGCATTGCTTCAATTGTAAAGCCTTCGGGCAGGTGAATTACAAACTCATCTTCATCTAAATAACCTCTGTTAATTTTAAAAGGTAACTTCCTATTCCTGTATCTTTTTGGAACATATTTATTTTTATTAAATGCATTGAAAGCGAATAAAATTCGATCTCCACTTTTACTGGTATAATTTGTCGCTGAAACATTTAATTTTTCAGTAAATTCAATCTGATTTTTATCATTTTCAAATGAAAATTCATCTATTAACAAATTGTTTACGTTACTCCAATTATCTTTATAATAAGCGACCACATCTTCTTTTGTATCGTATTCCATTGAAAAACGATTATCATATTGAATACCTTTTGTTTTTATATAAAAGGTAGCTTTAAGACTATTATCATCCGCTATAGTATACTCCCCTTTTATTGTTTGTGAATTTTGCTCGTTTATATAAGATGTAGTTGTAACAAGTTCGCCCCCATCTGGTTTGATAACAAGTACCTGTCTATCATCTGTAAAATCACCAATAAATCCAAAAGGGTGTATTTGCGATGTACAATCTATCCAATAAAATTGATCATTATATGGTATTGCTAAAATCACATGATCACCAGCGCCTAGACTAGGGAAATCGATTTCAAAACTGATTTTATCTACACCAGATTCTACATGTGTATAATATGAAATTACTCCAACCTCTTTCAATAAAGCTTTTGTGTAATTAGACAAACCTTTACAATCTCCAAATTTCACCCTATCTACTTCAATTGCACTAATAGGCTGCAACCCCCCAATGCCGATCTGTACACTTATATACCGAGTGTTTTCTTGTACATATTTGTAAATAATTTTGGCTTTTTCTAAATCATCATCAATGCCAGAAACTAGCGAATGTGCTTTATTTTTCGTTCCTTCCGACAGCTCATCTTGACCTTTTAGTAAATTAGAATACATCCAAATACTAACATCATTCCAGTTTTCTATTTTACCAATATAATCTCCATAGGAAAAATTAACCATACGAGGTATTACACTAGGCATTATGCTTTTAAAATTTGGACTTAAAGCTTCTTTTCTAATTGCTGGTATTTTTTTTGATATATATGTAATACTATTAGACGTTTCTGATTTAGAAATATTTAAATCTCCAAAATTCTTTTCTTTTATAATTGGCTTTAATTCTTGTGATGGAAAATTTATTATGTATTTGCTTTGTTCAGAGCTTACCAAAAAATTATCTAAAAAATAAAACCCAGGAACAGCACCTGTATTACTGGTTATCGTTTCAACATTAAACTCAATAGTGTAAGGGTAACCAACAGGCGTATAATCTAAATATTTTACTCGAGAATCGGAGTACAAAGTACCTCCGCTAACCGCACTAACATCTTTAAAATCTTTTTCTTTTATTTTATCAATTTCTTTTCCAAACCTATCATAAACTAGAGCTTGAATATTTTTTATTTTTTCCGAATCGTTATACCATTCTCTAGCATGAACACTACTATTACCTAACTTATTCAATACCGTAACAACTCTTCTTTCTGTTACAACCATTTCTTTTATAGAGTTAATTGTAACAGTTACATCATCTAGCCGAACAACAGCATTTGCGTTTTCAGTTAACTTTTTATCAATAATTAAGGATTGGTAATTTAAATCTTGTGAAGTAATAATTTGACATATAAAAATACATGCCGCAAAAAGAGAAAAGCGCATTTGGTTGTGGTTTGGTCTGAAATTCTAACTGGAATATCGCAAATTATCAGGATAATTAGTTAAAAAATCGACAAACTACACTATTCTTTATTTTTTGTGTCGACTATAATAGTCACAGGCCCATCATTTAATAAATCAACTTTCATATCTGCTCCAAAAACTCCTGTGCCGATACGCTTACCTAAATCTTTTTCTAATTGAGTTATAAATTGTTCATAAAGCGGAATAGCTATATCCGGTTTAGCTGCTTTAATATAAGATGGTCGATTGCCTTTTTTTGTTGCTGCATGTAGTGTAAATTGACTAACAACAATCGCCTCTCCATTACTATCTAATAAAGATGTATTCATAACTCCGTCTTTATCATTAAAAATACGAAGGTTTGCAACTTTTCTTGAAAGCCACTCTATATCTTCTCTGGTATCTGAATTTTCTATTCCTAAAAGAAGTAATATACCTTCTCCTATTTTAGCAATCAAACTACCATCTACAGCTACACTGGCCCTAGAAACTCTTTGTATTACTGCTCTCACTTTTTTTCTCCGTGAATATCAACTCTATAATTTTCTTCTTCTCCTTTAATCATCTGAACATAACTACGGTACCTACTCCATGCTATTTCATCATTATCTAAGGCATCTTTAATTGCACATTTTGGCTCTTCAATATGTAAGCAATTATTGAATTTACATTGATCTTTCAATTTAAAAAAATCTGGAAAATAATTCCCTATCTCTTCTTTTTCCATATCAACAATTCCAAAACCTTTAATACCTGGGGTGTCTATAATTTTAGCTCCAAATTCTAAATCATACATTTCTGCAAAGGTGGTCGTATGCTGCCCTTGAGAATGTTGGGTAGATATTTTTTTTGTTTTTAAATCTAACTTAGGTTCAATTGTATTTACTAATGTTGATTTACCTACACCAGAATGTCCAGAAAACATACTAGTTTTTCCACTCATTAGCTCTTTAACCTGATCAATATTTTTACCCGTTGTAGAAGAAATCCCAATACATTGATATCCAATGCTTCTATACAAAGCTGCTAAATATTTTATTTCATCCGTTTCTTCAGGACTATAAGTATCTGTTTTATTAAATAATAGAATTGCCGGAATTTGATATGCCTCTGCCGTTACTAAAAACCGATCGATAAAACTTGTTGAGGTAGGTGGGTTATTTAAAGTTACCATTAAAAAAACCTGATCTAAATTTGCTGCAATAATATGTGTTTGCTTAGATAGGTTTACCGATTTTCGAATGATATAATTTTTCCTATTAGCAATTTCAGAAATAACACCTACTGTTTCATCTCCAGTTTCTTCAACCTCGAAGGTTACCTTGTCTCCAACAGCTATAGGGTTCGTGCTTTTTATTCCTTTTATTCGAAATTTACCTTTAATCCTGCATTCATAAAAATCACCACTTGTTGCCTTAACAGTGTACCAACTACCGGTAGATTTATATACAACTCCTATCATTAAATATCTTTACAAATGTTAAAACACAAAATAACAACTTTTCTCTGTAACAACTGCACTCTAAGCATTCCATTTTGATTTCATATAGTTTTTAATTATTCTTCAAAAAAAGTAATGTTAATCAGAAATATTGAGCACAAGAAAATATAAGTTGCTATTTTTGAATCAAATACAATAACTAACCAAAATTTTAAGTATCATGAAAAAAGTATTATTATTTGCCATTTTATTAGCTATTAGCTCAATTGACGCATTTGCTCAGGAATTTAAAGTAATTACTAGTGTTGAATCAATCGTATCAAGTGGATTAGGTAGATCAAGAATTATTAGCGCTAATGAAGATAAAGATTATAAAGAATACACTACAACACAAACTGAAGAGGATAATACCCGAAATAAATCTGATAGAGGTGACATTCGTGTAAAAGATTTTGATGAAACTAAATTATTAAACTTTTACAACATCGCAGGTATTCGCTTTCAGAATATTGCTGCCAATGATGCTATTATAACTTCTAAAATTAATACAATGGTAGCTGAAGGCTGGGAATTAGCTTTTGTAACAAGTGCTGTTGAAAGCTCTACAAAGGGTGATCCTGGTATTTTTATTACAAGATATATCTTTAAAAAATAAACAGTAATTATAAGTAAAATATAGAAGCCTTTATTTTAGTTTGACTAAAATAAAGGCTTCTATAATAAAATAAATAACCTTAATCAACTATACGGATACTACCACCTACAAAAGTGCTTTTATTTACTTCTTTTGGGCTGCCATAAACATCAACATCACCACCTGCTTTAACCTTCACATCCAACCTTTCTGAAACATACACCTCAGCTTCACCCCCTGCTGTAATTTTCACTTTAGCGATTCGAGTTCTTAAAGAACGGCCTTCGTAAATGCCCCCTGTGTTTAAAACTACATCTTGATTTTCAGATACACCTGAAGCCTCTACTATACCTCCCGTCACAGCTCTTACTACTAAATAAGAAACTTTTAAACCTACTTTTATTTTTGCTCCTTCTTGAACTTTAAGCTCTAATGCATTTTGTTCGATAGTTTCGTTAGATGTTATTCTTGCCCCTTCATTACCATCTATCAAATCTAAATCTGTATAATATACTTCAACAAATGTATTTTCTCCGTGGAATATTTTTTCAAATTCCATTTTTATTTTTAGAACTCCATCCTTATTAACTAAATTGATATCATCAACATTATCGCCCTTTATTAAAACTCTATTTTCATCAGATTTTATTAAATTGACTTCAATAAGGTCGTATACTTTAATCTCATTAAAACTCCCCATATCTTTATCTACTATTCGTTGTGCAAAAGCCGTTATTGAGATAAAGAGTAGGCTTATAAGTATTACTTTTTTCATAATTGGTTTTTAATTGATTTATGTAAAGACTATAACTTTAATGAGATGTTACAGTTTTGAATACAAAAAAACCCGTTTTACAAAAAACGGGTTTCATATTATATTATAAGTAAAAAGATTTATTACTTATGAATTTATTACTTTCTCTTGGTGATTAATAGACTCTTGATGAATAGCTTTAAACATTTTCAAGATAAATTCTTCACTTAATCCTTTAGATTCTCCTTCTAGGATCATTGCTCCTAAAATTTGATTCCATCTATTAGATTGAAGAACAGCAACATTTTTTTGCTTTTTTAATGCGCCAATACCGTCAGAAATTTTCATTCTTTTCCCTAGCATTTCAATTAGCTGTGTATCGACAACATCTATCTGAGCTCTTAAATTACTCAAATCACTATTGTATTCTGCTTCAGGATCAGATTCTTTTCTAATTTTTAAATCGCGCATGATTTGAACTAGCTTCTCTGGTGTTACTTGCTGTGCAGCATCACTCCAAGCATTTTCAGGATCAAAATGAGTTTCGATCATTAAACCATCAAAGTTAAGATCTAAAGCCGTTTGGCATACATCAAAAATCATTTCTCTATTTCCTGTAATATGAGAAGGATCATTAATTAAAGGTAAATCTGGAAATCTATTCTGAAATTCAATAGCTAATTGCCATTCTGGAATATTTCTATATTTTGTTTTTTCGTAAGTAGAGAAACCTCTATGAATAGCGCCTAAGTTTTTAACACCTGCCGTCTTTAATCTTTCAATTCCACCTAGCCAAAGCGCTAAATCGGGGTTTACTGGGTTTTTAACCAATACAATCTTGTCAGTATCGCCTAAAGCATCTGCAATTTCTTGCATGATAAATGGACTTACTGTAGAACGTGCTCCAATCCATAATAAATCAACATCATGCTCTAAAGCTAATTTTACATGCGCTGCATTTGCAACTTCTGTACAGGTTTTCATACCTGTTTCAGCTTTAACTTTCTGTAACCATTTTAAGCCTAAAGCGCCTACACCCTCAAACATTCCTGGACGAGTTCTTGGTTTCCAAATACCTGCACGGTAATAGTTTACATCAGTATCTTTTAATTGATGAGCAATTTTCAATACTTGTTCTTCTGTTTCCGCACTACATGGCCCTGCTATTACTAGTGGATGATCTAGGTTCATATCATCCAACCATGTTCTCATTTGTTTTGAATTTTCCATCTCTGCTATTCTATTTTTTGTTTAGAGGTATTCCGTTTAATATTTCTTTTATTCTATTTGTGCTATTCATTTCTTTATAGATTCCATCATAATCATCTTCAATAATCATGGTTTTAAAGGCTTCTAAATTATGTATATACTCCTCAAGGGTCTCTATAACATTGTCTTTATTCTGCTTAAATATAGGTGTCCACATTGCTGGAGAACTTTTTGCTAAACGTACTGTGCTTTCAAAACCACTCCCAGCCATGTCAAAAATATCACGTTCATTTTTCTCTTTCTCTATTACTGTCTTTCCTAACATAAAAGAACTAATGTGTGATAAATGTGAAACGTATGCTATATGCTTATCATGCGCCTCTGGATTCATATAT
Source organism: Cellulophaga sp. HaHaR_3_176 (assembly GCF_019021925.1). Taxonomy (NCBI): domain Bacteria; kingdom Pseudomonadati; phylum Bacteroidota; class Flavobacteriia; order Flavobacteriales; family Flavobacteriaceae; genus Cellulophaga; species Cellulophaga sp. HaHaR_3_176. Next base: position 125,005 of record NZ_CP058990.1, on the reverse strand, counting down.
CTAATTCTCATTCCTAATTGTTGAAAAATAGCTAATGCTTTTTCTTGCAATTTGAATGCTGTTTTTTCTACTTCGCAAATAATATTTGTCTTCCCTTTATATAAATCATTAATTGCTGCTGCTGGCCCTGAAAATTCAGTTCCGGCAATTGGGTGGCATGCTAAAAAATTTCTTCTCTTAGGATGATTTGCTACTGTATTACAAATTAAAGCTTTTGTAGAGCCTGCATCCAACACGACTGCCTCGTCATTTACGACATCCAACACTTTAGGAAGTTCTGAAACCATAATATCTACGGGCACTGAGACAATTACTATATCCGCTATTGATAAATCTTTATAAACTGCTTTTTTATCAATTACACCAATAGATAAAGCTTCATCTAAGTGATTATCGTTAATATCTATACCGTATACAATCGCCTCTGGATTTTCTTTTTTAATATCCTTGGCCATAGAACCACCAATTAACCCAACACCTATTACAAATACATTCATCTTTATTACCTAAAGAAAAGAATACAAAAAGTAAATATATAACCTACTCGTTTGCTACTCTACTTCTATTTTTAAAACCTACTTATTGCTTCTTTAATTTTATCTTCTGTAACACAAAGTGAAAATCGTATATAACCTTCGCCGTTACTTCCGAATATTGTACCTGGTGTTATAAATATATTTTTATCATATAAAATGTTATCTATAAAATTTTCTGCTGATTTTACTCCGTCTGGTAATTTAGCCCAAACAAACATACCAACACTATTTCTATCATAAACACAATTAAGTTTATCTGCTAATTGATAAACTAACTCTCTACGCTTGCTATAAACTTCGTTTAATTTATCAAACCAGTCTTGCCCACTTTTTAAAGCTTCAATAGCACCTTTTTGAATTCCGTAAAACATTCCAGAATCCATATTACTTTTCACCTTTAAAACTGCATTTATATGATCTTCACTACCTAAAACCATACCTACACGCCAGCCTGCCATGTTAAAAGTTTTACTTAATGAGTTTAATTCTAACGTAACATCTTTAGCCCCATCAACATCTAATATACTTTTAGGGTCGTTATTTAAAACAAAACTATAAGGGTTATCATTTACAAGTAATATATCGTTTCGTTTTGCAAACGCGATTAAACTTTTAAACTGTTCTTTTGTTGCAACTGCACCTGTTGGCATATGCGGGTAACATACCCACATTATTTTCACTTTAGACAAATCTTGTAATTCAAGAAAATCTAAATCTGGAAACCAGTTATTACCTGCAAGTAAATCGTAATACTTTGGTACCGCACCTACCAAATTAGTAACCGATGTATATGTCGGATATCCAGGGTTAGGTATCAAAGCTTCATCACCAGGGTTTAAAAAAGCCATACTAATATGTAAAATGCCTTCTTTAGAACCCATTAAAGGTAATATTTCATTTGCTGGATTTACAGTTACGTTAAAATTAGATTTATAGAAATTCGCAACTTCTTGACGCAACTCTGGCAAACCTTGATAACTTTGATACTGGTGTGCACCTGCATGTGCAACTGCTTCTGAAATTGCTTTTAAAACAGCCTCAGACGGATCTAAATCTGGACTTCCTATTCCCATATTTATAATCGGCCTACCTTCTGCCATTAAGCCTCTAACTTCCCTTAATTTTTTTGAAAAGTAGTATTCTTCAACCGAATTCAATCTATCTGCTGTAGTAATCATGCTCTGGCGTTTTTATATTCTCCTAAAACTTTAAATTCTTCTGACATTATTTCTAATAATGATTTTGCTTTTTGAAAATGTTGATATTCTTCAAAAGTTACATCTACAAAAAAAGCATACTTCCAAGGTCGCTCTATAACTGGCAACGATTGTATTTTTGTTAAATTCAGGTTACAATCACTCATTACATTTAAAACAGCTGCAAGACTACCTCTTTTGTGATCTACAATAAAACGTAAAGATGCTTTAGTTGTATCATTTTTTGGTAATTTGTTTTCTTCTGTGCTTAATATTATAAAGCGAGTAGAGTTATTTGTAATCGTTTGTATTTCTGATGCTATAATATCTAAACCGTACAATTCTGATGCCGCTTTAGGTGCTATAGCTGCAATGTTTTTTATTTGATGTTCTTGTATCCTCTGCGCTGTTTCTGCTGTATCTACAGCTTCTACTAACTTAATATGAGGGTATGATTTTAAAAAATCTTTACATTGTAATAAAGCCATAGGGTGCGAATGCACTTCTTCAACATCATGAAGCTTTTGACCTCTATATACCATTAAATTATGTTGTATACTTAAATAATATTCTCCTATAACATGTAAATCATTATGAAAAACAAGCGCATAGTTAGGTATTATCGAACCTGCAATAGAATTTTCAATTGCCATCACTGCTTTATCTGCCCTACCAGATAAAGTTTGATCTACTAATTCATCAAAAGACAAACACTCTATCAAGTCTAAATCTTCTCCAAAATAATCTCTAGCTACCTGATGGTGATTAGAACCTTTAATTCCCTGAATGGCTATTTTTAATTTCATTCTATAATTTATAAATGACTCTTAATATTTTTATTTTTTAAAAAAACAGCAAAAAAAAAGTCCCGTTATACACGGGACTTTTAATTGTTTATATCTTTAAAATATACTACAACAGTCCCGTACCTCTCTTAAAAAAGAAGTAAAAAAAGAAACCGTTCCAGAAATATTGTTTTGTCATAATTGTAATAACTTTAGCTAAAGTAATAATTATATTCAAAAATCAAATTAAACTAATCTATTTTTCAGAATATTTTATTATTTGTCTTATTTATTGAATTATAAAAGAGTTATTGCGAAATTTTATGCAGATAATTTATTTTCGAATTCAATACTTTTTACTTAATCGCTACATAAATTTCAACTTCGCCATCTTTAGGGTTAATCGCTTTTTCGTTATAGACCTCTATATCAGTCGTAAACATCCTTTCTAAATTTGTATTCCAAATAGTTAACCATTTGTCATAAACTACATTTTTAGTCAAATCTCCCTTCGCTATAAATTTAGCATATGTTGCCTCTGGAATAATTTTAACGGTTAATTCTTCAGGGATATTTTCTAGGTTTTCCACCTTACATCCTATCATTGTTGTATAAGGTTTAGTGTGGTCTCCTTCATAATTTGTATAAAGAGCATAAACAGTATCATCAACTTTATTTTTAATTTTACTTTTCACATTATCAATCATAAACTCATTCCATAACATTGGAATATCCTTTGCTGCTTGCCTGTTTTCATTTGTTGTTTTAACCGTAACACCTACAATTGTAAAACCTTCTTTTTTTGTTGTCTCCATTTTGTTGTTTTAAAATTTCTTCAAAAATATTCAGGAGCTATGACAAAGGTGTGTCAGGGGTGTTTTTATATTTTTCTGCACACATTTTAAAATAATCTTGAAGCGTCATATTATGTGATTCAAAATAAGAATTTGTTGACATCACTTTTTTTATGTGATCTATTCTAAAAGCTCTAAATTCTTTTCTCAACAAACAAAAAGCAATGAGCACCCAATTACCTTCTGTGCTATACAAAGCAAAAGGCTCTATTTTACGTTTTGTAAAATTATTTTCTAAAGACATGTATTCCATCTCTAAAATTTCAAAATTAGTAATAGCCGATTGCAAAAGCATTAAATAACTACTTGTTGTCTGTGCCTTATAATTTTCCGTAAAATAAACTCGATTAGTCAACAAATTAGACTTCTGTTTCTGAGAGTTTTTTAAAATAGCTTTTATTTTTAAAATAGCCTCGCTATAATGTTGAACAAAAGAAGTGTCTTTATTCTTAATAACCAATTGCTCCGCTGTGATTAAAGCATTTGCTTCATTTTCGCTAAACATAACCGGTGGCAATTGATAACCTTCCATTAATGAATACCCTCTACCTTCTTCTGTAATAATTGGAACACCAGAATTTTCTAGAGTTCTAATATCCCTATAAATAGTTCTTACACTCACCTTGTATTTATCAGCAAGCATTTTAGCTGTTAAAAGCTTATTAGATTGCAATTGTGTCAAAATCGATGTTAGTCTTGAAATTCTTGGCTTTTCTAGGTCTTCCATCTTATCTTAATTTATAATTCTAAAAATAACTTCTTTAAACAAAAAAAAATTCCTTTTTCAAGGAATCTTTTTTACCGTTATGCTTAACTTTAATTTATTTTTTATTGAAGTGATATTCGTACTCCTCTATTCCATTTTCATCTTCAAACACCTCATTAACAACCAATTGACTTGAAGTTAACTCTATCACACCATTAAATATTAATTCACCATCTTCACTTTCATAAGTCTCTGTTTCGCCATCTTCATAAGTTGAAGTATAAACAAATTCTACTAAAGTAAGTTCGTTTTTTTCTTCATTGTAAGCCCAGTTACCTTTTGATACATCAAAAGAAGAAAAACTCTCTTCAACATTACTACAAGAAGCTCTTGATGCTTCCCAATCTAAACCGCTTTCGATAGTATTCTGATTTAAAACAAAAGTACCATCATTTTTTAAGTTCATCGTAATATCATTAACTGTCCAGCAATATGATAATTCTATTTCTGTATTTTCTCCGTTATCACATGCTAGAGTTGAAGTACCTTCATCATAACACTTTGCTTCACCTGTTAAATACGTTTCTCCATTCTCAACCTGTTTCGTATAACCCCAGTCAGCAACCAAACTTGTATTACCACCCCAAGCTTCTACCTTTACACAAACTTCTTGCGGTAAGCTAATATTACCTTGACCATCATATAAACAAATTACATAACAAAATGTACCTGCAGGTACTGCTGATGAAAAATCAACATCGATATATGTATTTTCATCTTTTTTTGTTAATGATGTTTTTTTTGATAAGAAATTTTGTCTTCCCTTATTTATTAATTTTCTACTGTCAGTTGACATAGTATTTGCAGGAACATCAAAATAGGTATCTGCCATACCATTATCATCTTTCAATTGAATATATGCACCAGCGAAATCTGCCGGAGCTTCAAAAGCTATTTCAAAACCAGTTTTTTGAAATGCTGTTTGTGTTGAATAATCAAGATTAAATGCTATAGCTCCATTAGGCACTAAATCTCCTGTTTTTTCCGTTGCACCGTACACAGTAATTGCTGCTGACGCTTCATTAACATCTATCAGTTCATCTTCTGTTAAGTTTACTCCATCAGGATCTATCTCTCCAGAAATTGTAGCTTCTCCATCTTTCGAGCAAGAGAATATTCCTGCTGCTAAAAAACATAGCACTAACAAATTTGATTTTCTCATGATAAATTATTTTTTTAGGTTGGTTATTTAATTATACACGAAAAGAACGTGCTTTACGTCGTATTAGTATAGAAAATAGTAACATTTTAAGCTTCTAAATGAAGTATCTCATTAATAACCTCATCTAATTCTTTTTGAATATTAGGGTTTGTGCAGTTTACCAATATTGAAATCACAGTTTTTTGTTTTGGATAAACGAAAAAATTAGAATATCCGCCTACACCATTACCTATATGCCCGTAGTATACCCTACCTGATTTATCTTGACTGCTTTGCCAACCTAACCCATAATATATTGGTTTATTATTTATAGTTTCTGTTGTTATGAATTGAGAAAGAAGTGCATCATCTATCAAAGTTTCTTTATTTAAATAAACCTGACCAAGTTTAGCTATTGCTGCCGAAGTTGCTAAAAAACCACCGCCTGCTATCTTATAATAATTATTTACGGGTATTGCTGCTTTAAAACCAAATGCTAATTTTGAATAAAAATTCACCAAACTTAAAGTAGCATCTTTCAATACATCTACACCACTTGGGCTCGCTGGCAAAATATGTTGTAAACCTAAAGGTTTTAAAACTTTTTCTTCTACATATTTTTCAAAAGATAAGCCACTTACCTCTTGTATAGCTAATGAAATAAGCACCCAATCAAAGCTATTATAATGATAACTTGTTCCTGGCTCAAAAAGTAAATCATCTTCTTTAAAAACTTCTATACTTTCTTTTATTGAATAAGGTTTATTTAAGCCGTACTCTTTTCCTTTGTAACTTCTGATGCCTGCCGTATGGCTCGCTAATTGTCGGATTGTAAAATCCCACTTTTTTTTAGGATAATAAGGCACGTAGGTATAAAATGACGCATCCAAATCAATAAAACCATCTGCTACTATACGAGCTAAAGCTGTTGCTGCAATTGGTTTCGACACACTTGCTACTCTAAAAACAGAGGTTTCTGGGTTTACAAGTATTTGCTTTTCTATATCAGCATAACCGTAGCCTTTTTGATATAAACTTTTATTGTCTTTAAAAACCGAGATAGATAAACCTGGTATTTTTTTAAAATCGATTAAGTTCTGAAGAAGAACATCTATTTTATTCAAACCCTTTAACTCTGAAACATCACCAACTACTCTAGTAAATGCAAAAAAATCTTTTAAATATGTAAATAATGGCTTTTTCAATATCAATCTTTAAATATCAATTTACCCTTATACAACTCTTCAACTTCTATAACTGCAGGAATATTATAACTAATTACATCTCCTGTTGAAGTAAGTTTTCCTTTTAAAGAAACCTGTGGGTTTATCACCATATCATTTGAAGCACGATGGTTTACATATATATTGTTAGCAACTAACTCTTTCCCTTCTAACCTAGAATCGCCTGAAGCAAAAGTTATATTAAAATTTTCTGCTGCTCCTTTTAGTTTAAACGAAGCTATGCCATTAGAAACAATATTTAATGTTGTAGCATTCACTTCTATATCAAAATCACCATCAGTAGTTTCTGCCTCAGGCTCAAAAAAATCTTCTGATATTAAATTTAAAATTGGGTAATTTAAAATTCCATCACTTTTAATTAAAAAACCAGTACTACTTCTAATTTCGCTAATATTAGGCGCAGATACATAAATAGTCGTTAGCTCAAAATCTCGAACAAAATTACATTTATTTTCGTTTCTTAATTCCAAACGGTTGTCTATAACTTCTGCAGTAATATCATTTCTTAAATATTCTCCTGTTTCTATTTCTACTTTATAGTCATCACTTTGTTTTATAACAACTTTTATCCCTTCAAAAGCTATTATTCTAGTAAACTCTTCTAAAAAAACCTCTTCTCTAATGAGGTCTCCTGATTTTTGAAAACAATCTGAAGCTTTTTCACTTGCACAACTTAATAAAGTTAACACCAATAGTATCAGTATGTTGTTGAATTTTACTTTTATCATATTATAATCGTATTCCTATTCCAAACTCCAATGCTTCTGCCTTAGCTCCGTGCGATTTTAAACTTAACTCTCCAAAAACTTTATCACCAAAATAACGCTTCATACCCAATCTATTATAAACTCTTCCTTCAAAATTAAAAGGGTAATAAACATAATACCCTAATTGACTTGTAATCGACATTTTATTGATAAATAACTCATGACCAACAAAAACCCCTACTCTTTTATAATCTTGATTATTAGAATTATTATCATCAGGAAAAGCAATAGCACTAAAATTAATTAATTCTTTTAAAAAGTTTGAAAAATAAACATCTGTACCTAACTGTATTGCACTTAAAGTACCTAAACGTTTATCGGCATACCCCGAAAATATATAAAAGGGATATTGACCTGAATCGATAATATCACTTTCATTAATACCTGTTCTAAAAGCTAAATTATACCGAATAGGCTCTGTTATCTTTTTCTGGTCCGTTTTTAAAAACTCAACCTTGTCACTTTCATCTAAATCATAAATAAGACCTACGTTAAATGCCAGCGTATTAACTGAGGTATTAGGTGCTTTTACATTTGCATTTGAGTAATGAATAAATGACACCCCTGCTTTAAATCCTAAACCACTTATAATATTTTCTTTATTATAATTAAGCATCAAATACGTTGAGCTTAATATAGTAGAACCAAAAGCGTTATTTCTAAAATTAGTTTCTTTATCGTAAGGATTTGTTGCATATGCTATTCCCTGACCTGTTCTAAGCTGTAAGTTTCTTTTAAAAAAGTAGAAGTTTAAATGTGTGTACACACTATAATTACTACCAAGCACTCCATTATTAAAATCTTGATATATAAAAGAATACCCTAACTCTGGATAATTATAGCGCTGCTCCCAATCATTAAAACCAAATGTTTTTTTATTAACACTCAATAACAACCCACCCGGATGAGAATTTATTAAATGAGTAACATCAGGGTTATGCCTTAAAATTGTACCGTAAAACTGACTTGCATCAATAGTATATTTTTTAACTTCTTTATCCTCCTGCGAAAAGGAAACAAAGGAATATAAAAATACAAATGCTACTAAAAACTTATACTTCATCGCTTATTTAAAAAGAGCATCAAAAGTAAGAATTCACTCGCAACCTAGAGACACAAAATGATTTATTTAAAAAACTTCTTTAGCAATTGCTTTAATATTATTCGATTTACCCATCGAATAGTAATGCAAAACAGGAATTCCTGCTGCTTTTAATTCTTTAGATTGTTGAATAGCCCATTCAACACCTACCTGCCTAACATCAGCATTATTTTTGCAAGCCTCAACAGCTTCTACTAAATCATGAGGCAAATCAAGACTAAAAATTTGAGGTAATAATTGTAAATGACGTTTTACTGCAATTGGTTTAATACCTGGTATAATTGGCACATTAATTCCTATTTCTTTAGCAGCCTCTACAAATTCAAAATACTTTTTATTATCAAAAAACATTTGCGTAACTACATAATCAGCACCTGCATCTACTTTTTCTTTTAAACGAATTAAATCAGATTTAAATGATGGAGCTTCTAAATGTTTTTCTGGGTAACCAGCTACACCAATACAAAAATCAGATTTGTCTTCTCCCTGAACATCATCATGTAAATACTGTCCTTTATTTAAATTCTGAATTTGTGATACCAATTCAGATGCATAACAATTACCATCTTTAGTTGGTACAAAATACTTTTCATCTTTCATAGAGTCTCCTCGCAAAGCCATCACATTATCGATACCTAAATAATGGCAATCAATTAACATGTATTCCGTTTCTGCCTTTGTAAAACCACCACAAATTACATGCGGTATAGTATCTACATCAAACTTATGCTTTATTGATGCGCAGATACCTACAGTACCAGGGCGCATACGAGTAATTCTCTTATCGTACAAACCTTCTTTATCTACATAAACATATTCTTCTCTAGAAGTTGTTACATCAATAAAAGGTGGATTAAACTCCATTAAAGGATCTATATTGTCATATAAATCTTGAATTTTATTACCTTTTACTGGTGGTACAATTTCAAACGAAAACAAGGTTTTTCCGTTTGCATTTCTTATGTGGTCTGTTACTTTCATTTCCGTATTCTAATTACAATCTTACTTTTATTTTAGGCGTTTTAACAGGCTATCCGCTATATCTTTTATTGCTTTTTCAAGCAAAAAAAGGATGCCACTTCTATCCTTAACGCAGCTTATCACAAGCTTAACAATTTTTCTTTTACCGTAGTATACTTTTATTCATATTCCCAATAAATCCATCGCCCACCTACATAATCTGTCAATATATATTTTTCACTTAATGATTTTATTCTATTTACCGCTACCAGCTTTTTTGCAAAACCCTGAACAGTACAATGCTCTTCTATTTCTTTATTATTTTCATCATAACCATGAGTAATCATAAAACTACCTAAGCTAAGTTCTATAAAGTTTTTCATACTAATCGTCAGCTATATTCGTTGCCAACCAGCGTGTGGCTTCTTCTAAAGGAATATCTTTTCTATTTGCAAAATCTTCAACTTGATCTTCTTTTATTTTTCCAAGGCCAAAATAGCGTGCCTCTGGATTTGCAAAATAATACCCACTAACGCTTGATGCTGGCCACATTGCCAAACTCTCCGTTAAGGTCACTCCTATTTTATCCTCCACACCTAATAACTCCCAAATGGTTAATTTTTCTAAATGATCAGGGCAAGCAGGGTAGCCTGGCGCAGGGCGAATACCTTTGTACGTTTCATTAATCAAATCTTCATTACTTAAAGTTTCGTCTGCCGAATATCCCCAGTGCTTTATTCGCACCTCTTTATGCAAGTATTCCGCATAAGCCTCTGCCAAACGATCGGCTAGTGCTTTTACCAAAATAGAATTATAATCATCTAGATTATCTTTATAAGCATCTGCCATTTCATCGGCACCAAAACCAGTACTTACACAAAAACATCCTATATAATCTTGTTTCCCAGATGATTTAGGTGCTATAAAATCTGCTAAAGCATAATCTGCAACACCTTCACGCCTTTTTAATTGCTGACGAAGGGTTCTAAAAGTATATTTTTTACCTGCTGCATCTAGCTCAATATCATCATCACTAATGGCATTCGCTGGGAATAAGCCAAAAATACCTTTTGCCGTCAATCTTTTCTCTGAGAATATCTTTTTCAACATCTTCTGAGCATCAGCAAAAAGCTCTACGGCTTGCTCCCCTACCACATCATCCGTTAAAATATCAGGAAATTTACCATGCAATTCCCATCCTCTAAAAAATGGAGACCAATCAATAAATTCCTCTAATTTCTCTAGCTCAACTTCTTCAAAAACCTGAATCCCTAACTGGTTTGGTTTTACTATTTTAGATTCTTCCCACGCTATTTGAAACTTATTTTCGCGAGCTTCTGCAATGGTTTTATATTCTTTCTTTTTTGTTCTGCTTAAAAACTTATCTCTAAAAGACTCATAATCAAGTTTAATATCTTGCTTATAATTACTTGCCGTTTCTTTCTTTAATAAATCTCCTACCACCGTTACTGCTCTAGAGGCATCATTTACATGTACCACCGCTTGGCTGTATTGAGTATCTATTTTTACAGCAGTATGTGCTTTACTTGTCGTAGCCCCACCAATTAACAAGGGCACTTTAAAGTTCTGGCGTTCCATCTCTTTTGCTAAAAACACCATCTCATCTAATGACGGTGTTATCAATCCGCTTAAACCAATAATATCTACATCATGTTCTATAGCTGCATTAATAATTTTTTCTGGCGGAACCATTACTCCAAGATCTACAATCTCATAATTATTACATGCGAGTACAACACTCACAATATTTTTTCCAATATCATGAACATCACCTTTTACAGTAGCCATTAATATTTTCCCCGCTCCTTTATCGTCTCCTTCTTGCGGATTCAATAGTTTTTCTTCTTCTATATATGGCAACAAATAAGCTACTGCTTTTTTCATTACTCGGGCAGATTTTACCACTTGTGGTAAAAACATTTTTCCGCTACCAAATAAATCCCCAACAACATTCATCCCCGTCATCAGGTTACCTTCAATAACTTCAATAGGTTTATGCGCTGCTACACGCGCTTCTTCAATATCTTCAAGAATGTATTGATCAATACCTTTCACTAAGGCACGAGTGATTCTATTTTGTAAAGGCTCTTCTCTCCAAGATAAATCTACTTTACTTTCTTTAGCCGTACCTACTACTGTTTCTGCAAAATCTAAAAGTCGTTCTGTAGCATCATCTCTTTTATTAAGAATAACATCTTCTACACGTTCTAATAAATCTTTAGGAATATCATCATAAACCCCCAATAAACTAGGGTTTACAATTCCCATATTCATCCCTGCCTGAATGGCGTGGTATAAAAACACAGAGTGCATGGCTTCACGAACAGGGTCGTTACCTCTAAAACTAAAAGATACATTACTCACCCCACCACTTACACTACAATGTGGCAGATTTTCTCGCACCCACCTGGTTGCTTCAATAAAATCAATAGCATTCAGTTTATGCTCATCCATCCCTGTCGCTACAGGAAATATATTTAAATCGAAAATGATATCTTCTGGTGCAAAGTTTACTTCATTTACCAGAATATCATAAGAGCGTTTTGAAATTTCTAATCTACGGTCATAATTATCTGCTTGGCCCGTTTCATCGAAAGCCATAACAATAACTGCAGCACCGTAGCGCTTAATTAATTTTGCATGATGTTTAAACTGCTCTTCTCCCTCTTTTAGGCTAATCGAGTTCACCACACATTTACCTTGCACTACTTGCAAACCAGCTTCAATAATATCCCATTTAGAACTATCGATCATGATAGGTACTCTAGAAATATCTGGTTCTGCAATCACCAAATTCAAAAACTTAACCATGGCTTCTTTACCATCGATAAGTCCATCATCCATATTAATATCAATGATCTGCGCACCACCATCTACTTGATCACGAGCAACGCTCAGAGCTTCTTCAAATTTCTCTTCTTTTATTAATCGAAGGAATTTTTTTGAACCTGCTACGTTTGTACGCTCACCAACATTTACAAAGTTTGTATTTTCCGAAAGCACTAAAGGCTCTAGGCCTGAAAGTTTCAGATACCGCTTTGGTTGTCGGTTGTTAGTTGATGGTTGTTTGCTCTCTTCTATCATAATTACAACCCTTTGTACTATTTTATAAATCTGTTTAGTAGCTATTTGCAGCTAAGAATCTGATTCATTATTATTTTAAAATTATCTTCTTCTATATATAGTCAATCCAGCGCTAAAGACACAATAATTAATTATTGACCAGCAACGATTCTAGGTTTTATATTTTTCACAACATCAGCAATAGCAGAAATATGTTCTGGCGTGGTACCACAACAACCACCTACTATATTTACTAAGTTCTTTTCTACGTATTCTTTTATTTGCGCAGCCATTTCCGCTGGTGTTTCATCATATTCTCCAAAAGCATTAGGCAAACCTGCATTTGGGTGTGCAGATATCGCAAAACCTGTTTTAGCAGACAAAACCTCTAAATGAGGTACAAGCTGACTTGCCCCTAAAGCACAGTTAAAACCTACAGATAAAATTGGAATATGCGATATGGAAATCAAAAAAGCCTCTGCTGTTTGCCCTGATAAAGTTCTACCTGATGCATCTGTAATAGTACCACTCACCATGATTGGAATATCAATACCACGCTCATCTTTTACCTCTTCAATAGCAAATAATGCTGCTTTTGCATTTAACGTATCAAAAATGGTTTCTACCATTAGTAAATCAGAACCACCATCAATCAAAGCTTCAACTTGCTGTTTGTACGCTATTCTCAATTCATCAAAAGAAACAGCTCTATACCCAGGGTCATTTACATCTGGAGACATGCTTGCCGTTTTGTTTGTTGGCCCAATACTACCTACTACAAAACGAGGCTTATGTGGCTCTTTTGCCGTAAACTCATCAGCTACTTGCTTTGCAATCTTTGCTGATTCGTAATTTAGCTCATACACTAAATCTTCCATGAAGTAATCTGCCATGGCTATTGTTGTACTTGAAAAGGTATTTGTTTCTACAATATCTGCTCCTGCTGCAAAATATTGACGATGAACATCTGCTATTGCTTCTGGCTGTGTTAATGAAAGTAAATCATTATTACCTTGCAAAGGGTGTTCCCAGTCTTTAAAACGTTCTCCCCTGAAATCTTCTTCGGTAAATTTATGACGTTGAAGCATTGTTCCCATAGCTCCGTCTAGTACCAAGATTCGTTCTTTAAGTATGTCTTTTATGTTTTTCATTATAATGCCTTCATGTTCAAAAAAATGCTTTGCGTTATACTTTTTCGACTTTGCTATATTTAAAATAATAGCTACACTTATAATTTGCTTGATAATACAAATTAAGGAGTATCGAATAGCCTAGACATTCGCTTTTATTGCAAATGAAACGCTCTAATATTAAAATATCAAGTAAAGTAAAAACTAAGACGAAATGTTTCGCTTTTGTTATCTATTTCAAAACAAGTATGGTTTTGAATAGAACTTAGCACCTTCTTTTTAAGTAATCTACTTTTAAAAGGGTTGCCAAGGCTTCATCGGGTCTAATCCCTCCACCTTTCTTGATAACTATTTTCAATGTTGCAATGAACTGTTAGTACTGACTGCAAAGAAACACCACAGCACAATTAAAACCAAATAAACTATACAATAAAAGCCTTCAAACGATAAGGAATGAAGGCTTTTAAAATATAAATAAGTTTAAAACTTAAGAGATACTTTGCACCACTTCTTTTTTAGCTTCTTTTTTAGTTCCGTCAAATCCTTCGACACCACCTACGGTAGTATATTTCATTACATAACGTTTACCTGGGTTAACAATTTGATATGCATACTGACACATGACAGCAGCCTCATGAAAACCTGAAAGGATTAATTTTAATTTACCCTCATACGTGTTTACATCGCCAATAGCGAAAACACCTGGTATGTTTGTTTGATAATCTTTAGCGTTGTTTACTTTTATTGCATTTTTATGAATATCTAATCCCCAATCGCCAATTGGACCTAGTTTTGGAGAAAGACCAAATAAAGGAATAAAGTTATTTACTTCTAAAATAGTATCTTCTTTTTCCTTATCGTTATGCTTGATTACCACAGATTCAATCTTACCATCTCCTGCAACACCAATAACCTCTGCTTCAGTAAATAATTTAATTTTACCAAGCTTTGCTAATTCTGATGCTTTCTCTACAGAATCTAATGCACCTCTAAATTCATTTCTACGGTGTACTAAAGAAACTTCTGAGGCAACATCTGCTAAGAAAATAGCCCAGTCCAAAGCAGAATCTCCACCACCTGCAATCACTACTTTTTTATCGCGATATACTTCTGGATCTTTAATAAAGTAATTAACTCCTTTATCTTCAAAATCAACAATATTAGGAATTAATGGTTTTCTTGGCTCAAAAGAACCCAAACCACCAGCAATAACAACTACTGGCGCATGATGTTGTGTGCCTTTATTTGTCGTAACAATAAAAGTACCATCTTCTTGCTTATCTAACGTTTCAGCACGCTCACCCAATGTATAACCAGCCTCAAAGGGTTTGATTTGTTCCATTAAATTATCTACCAATGTACCTGCTAAAATTTCTGGAAAAGCTGGAATATCGTAAATAGGTTTCTTTGGATATATTTCAGAACACTGACCACCAGTTTGTGGTAATGCATCAATCAAATGACATTTTAATTTTAATAATCCTGCTTCAAAAACGGTAAACAAACCTGTTGGTCCTGCTCCAATAATTAAGATATCTGTTTTTATCATCTCTTTACTAATTCAAAAAATTCTTGTTTGAAATAATGCTTAAATTATTACTGTAAACTTACAACAGTAAAATAAATTAACCATTTACCTCATCTACTTGTTTATACGTATTTATTGCACTGCTAAGTGCTTCTCTATGCTTAACAACCTCTCCAATTATTATAATTGCTGGGTTTGTTAATTGTTGTTTTTCTACTTCTTTTTTAATAGTCGAAATAGTTGCTATTCCTATCTTTTCGTCTTCTCTTGTACCATTTTGAATAATAGCAATAGGGGTTTCTGATTTTCCTTCTTTTTCAAACAAAGCTACAATTGCAGATAGTTTTGACATACCCATTAAAATAACGACCGTAGCGTTTGATTTTGCCGCTAAAGCAACATCCGAAGAAAGTTTATGCTCTTTCGTAGTACCTGTAATTACCCAAAAACTTTCAGCAGCACCTCTTTTAGTTACTGGTATATTTTGAGATGCAGGAACAGCTACTGATGATGAAATACCTGGAACCATAGCTACATTTAAACCATGTTTTGCCGCAAATTCCATTTCTTCTGCACCACGACCAAAGATAAAAGGATCTCCACCTTTTAAACGAACTACGTGTTGCGATTGACCACGTTGCACAATTAGCTCATTTATTTGTTCTTGCTGATATGCATAGCACCCTTTCCGTTTCCCAACAAAAATAAGTTCTGCTTGCTCTGCATATTGTAATAATTCTGGATTTACTAATGCATCATACAAAACAACATCAGCAGTTTGTAATGCTTTGATTGCTTTTAATGTAATTAAATCTGGATCACCAGGACCCGCACCAATTACAGTAAGCAAACCTTTGCTATTACTCATATTTATATGTTTTGTATTGTTACTCATTATTAGTTAGCCTTTGCTAATTCTGCCGTTCTAAACTCTTGTACTTTTTGCAAAAAGTTTTTTGTATCATTCAAATAGTTTGTAGCAAATTCTTCAGTTGGCTCATTTTTGTTGATTTGAAGAATAAATTCTTCAAAACCTCTACCCAATGCTATTCTATTATTTGCGATAAACTTCTCATCAAAATCTTTGATAATGCCTGCATGCGTATTTGTTTTTTCATTCTCAGCAGTAAGTATCGCTTTCGCTGTATTTACCATTGATGAATACGAATGATAAATACTCGCTGCCCACTTACCTTCTTGAAGAGTAGTTTCTGCTGTTTGTATTTTCTCTTCACTTTCAAATAAAAGTGTTGCAATCAAATCGATTACTACACCTGCACACTCA
The DNA here is from genome assembly GCF_019021925.1 of Cellulophaga sp. HaHaR_3_176. NCBI lineage: Bacteria > Pseudomonadati > Bacteroidota > Flavobacteriia > Flavobacteriales > Flavobacteriaceae > Cellulophaga > Cellulophaga sp. HaHaR_3_176. Next base: position 108,627 of record NZ_CP058990.1, on the reverse strand, counting down.
CCTACACCAATTGCTTTTATATATTCTTCTGAATTACCCCAATCGATAAAATCATCTGCAGTTAAATTATCTACATTAGTTAAATCTTTCAAGAAATCATAAAAATACATTTGCTCTTTTTCAGCATAGTAATCCGGGAATGACAGTCCGTTACCGTTAGCATCATAATCGTTTAAAATTAAACGCAAGGCCTCTGGCCCTCTTTTACTTGGTATTTTAACTACTTTATCTGCAAATCTACCTTCTCCATTACCCATATTACCACCACCTAACAATACTTGAAGCGCTGGTGCTACTAATTTATTTTTTGTACGAACAGACATTCCTTGAAAACCAATGTTTGCCATATTGTGCTGCCCACAAGCATTCATACACCCACTAATTTTTATAACCACGTCTGGATTATTAATATAGTCAGGATATTCTATTTTCATTATTCTTTCTAGCTCTTCAGCAATACCTGTACTACTTGCAATACCTAAATTACAAGTATCAGTACCTGGGCAAGCTGTAATATCTATAGCCTTATCGTAACCAATTTCTGTAAAACCTAATTTCTTTAATTCTGTATAGAAAAAAGGAACTAATTCTTCTTTTACATAAGGTACTACGATGTTTTGACGTAAACTAAGTCTAATTTCATCAGCTGCATACTTCTCCACTAAATCAGCCAAAGCACGAGCTTCTTTCAAATAAAAATCTCCTAAAAGAACTTTTATACCGATAGCTACATATCCTTCTTGCTTTTGAGGGATAATGTTTGTTGTTTTCCAAGCATCAAATTCTTTCTGATCTTCAATTACCACATTAGGCACATCTACTTGTGCAATTTGCGGCTTTGGATATGAATCTGCATCAATTGGAAAAGATTTCATCGGAACAGCAGTCTGCTCTTCTTCTAATAAAGCTTTAAAACCATCTAATCCTAAATCTTTCATTAAGAATTTTAAACGTGCTTTTGCTCTACTTTTACGCTCTCCGTATCTATCAAAAACACGAACAACACCTTCCATTAGTGGAATTATTTTATCAGTTGCTAAAAAATCATACAACAACTCTGCATGACGTGGTTGTGAACCTAAACCACCACCTAGCATTACTTTAAATCCTCTTTCTCCATTTTCAATTTTAGCTATAAAGCCTAAATCATGCATGTACGAAAGTCCTGTATCTGCATCACTAGAAGAGAAAGAAACTTTAAATTTTCTTCCCAACTCTTGACTTATTGGGTTTCTTAAAAAATACTCAAATAACGCATGTGCATAGGGTGAAACATCAAAAGGCTCATCAACATCGATACCCGCAGTTTCACTAGCTGTTACGTTACGAACCGTATTACCACAGGCCTCACGAAGTGTAATGTCTGACTTTTCAAGCTCTGCCCATAATTCTGGCGTTCTATCCAAATCAACATAGTGAATTTGAATATCTTGGCGCGTAGTTATATGCAAACGACCTTTAGAATACTCTTCAGAAACATTAGAAATTGTTCTTAATTGCTCAGAAGAAACTTTACCGTAAGGCAACTTTATACGAATCATTTGCACGCCTTCTTGACGCTGACCGTAAACTCCACGAGCTAAACGTAGACTACGAAACTTTTCTTCGTCTATCTTACCGTTGTGGAACATATCAATTTTATTTGCTAAATCGATAATATCCTTTTCTACAATCGGGTTCTCTATTTCTGTTCTAAAACTTTGCATTCTTTTCTAGTATTTAGTAGTTCACATTCAATAGTGGTTTTTAAATTCCTCTATTTTCTACTTACCACATTTTTATTTCGCTCTAATTCGTTTTCTAGTTACTGTATAAAACCAGCTCCTACAGTACTATTTGTTTTAGTATCAATTAAGATAAAAGACCCATTAGTACGGTGCTTTTTGAAAGCATCGAAGAAAATTGGCTTATTTAATTTAAATGTTACCTCAGCAATATCATTCATTCCTAAAGATGTTACATCTTTATCAATACCTGAATAATCAGGATTAATTTTATGGTTGATAGATGCTACTTTAGCTAAAACTTTATTAACACCATGTTGTACAACATACTTGTTACCTGCTTCTAATTTTTCAGAATCCATCCAAGATATATTTGCAGTAAACTGCTTATCAATTTTTGGAAGATCATCAGCTCTAACAATCATATCACCTCTACTCACGTTAATTTCGTCTTCTAAAGTGATGGTTACGGAAGAGCGTCTTGAAGCAGTTTGATATTTCTTATCGTAAGCGTAAATTTCTTTTATTTTAGATTTTGTTTGTGATGGTAAAGCAACAACCTCATCGCCAACACTTAACTCACCACCGTATACCTTACCTGCAAAACCTCTGAAATCATGAAAATCGTCTGTTTTTGGACGAATTACATACTGAACTGGGAACCTAGGAGTACCTGCATTGAAAATATCTTTACTATCTAAATTCTCTAAATGTTCTAGTAAAGTTTGACCTGAGTACCAAGGTGTTTTTTCGGACTTATTTACAACGTTATCACCTTTTAAAGCACTAACAGGAATAAATGTAATATTCTGATCTTGATAATCTCTTTTCGCCATTAATTCAGAGAAGTCTGCCTTAATTTCGTTGTATCTTTCTTCAGAAAAATCAACCAAATCCATTTTATTAATAGCTACAATAACATCTTTTACACGAAGTAAGTTATTGATAAAAAAGTGACGATTTGTTTGTTCGATTACACCTTTACGAGCATCAATTAATATGATTGCTGCTTGCGATGTTGAAGCACCTGTAACCATGTTACGTGTATACTCAACATGACCAGGAGTATCTGCTATTATATAACTTTTCTTTGCCGTTGAAAAGTAAATATGCGCAACATCAATTGTAATACCTTGCTCACGCTCAGCCACTAAACCATCTGTAGCCAAAGAAAAATCTAAATAATCATATCCTTTTTGCTTACTTGTTTTTTCGATAGCTTCTAACTTATCGCTAGTTAAAGATTTTGTATCATACAGTATTCTACCAATTAAGGTACTCTTACCATCATCTACACTACCTGCTGTTGCTATTTTTAGTACTTCCATTTTGTATTTTGTTGTTGTTTGCTGCTTTTTTGATTTTCACCAAAATAATAGCAATCTATATTTTTATTTAGGTTGATATGTATTTAAAAATCAACTACTAAAAGTATCCTTGTTGTTTTCTTTTTTCCATCGCTGCTTCAGAGCGCTTATCATCAATACGCGCTCCACGCTCAGAAATACTCGAATCTCTAATTTCACTTACCACTTTATCAATACTAACTGCATCAGAAAGCACTGCTGCTGTACAAGACATATCGCCTACAGTACGAAAACGTACTAAACGCTCTTGAACAACTTCATCTTCATCACGAAAAACAATACCATCTTCAGCAGACCATATCATTCCGTCTCTTACGAAAGTTTTACGCTTGTGTGCAAAGTATATAGAAGGAATTTCAATTTCTTCTTTTTGAATGTAAGACCAAACATCTAATTCCGTCCAGTTAGAAATAGGGAAACAACGAACATTTTGACCTAATTCTATTTGTCCATTTAACATATCGAACAACTCAGGGCGCTGGCTTTTTTCATCCCACTGACCAAAATCGTCACGAACAGAAAAAATACGTTCTTTTGCTCTTGCCTTTTCTTCATCTCTACGTGCACCACCGATACAAGCATCAAATTTAAACTCTTCAATAGCATCTAATAACGTTGTAGTTTGCAAAGAATTTCTACTAGAATATCTTCCAGACTCTTCCTTAACTTTACCTTGATCTATAGAATCTTGAACATTACGAACAATAAGCTCTAAACCAAGTTCTTTTACCAATCTGTCTCTAAATTCAATAGTTTCAGGAAAATTATGTCCTGTATCAATATGCATTAAAGGAAAAGGAATTTTTGCTGGCCAAAATGCTTTTTGAGCCAAGCGAACTAATGTAATAGAATCTTTACCTCCAGAAAATAACAAAACTGGCTTTTCAAATTGAGCAGCCACTTCTCTAATAATATAAATTGCTTCGTTCTCTAATGGATTTATATGCGATGTATCTTTCATCTTTTTGTTTAAGTCTTTTTTGTACTATTCAAATCTAAAATTAGAAGTGAAATTTAATTTTGTAATCTATTCTTTATGTATGTAACCCACATTCACGGTTTTCTAAAACCTTAGTTGGGTCAAAATATTTATGCTCGTTCGGTAACTTATACTCTTCTAAATATGCATCTAATTGCGCATCTTCCCAATGGTAAAAAGGACTCACCTTTAAAACACCATCTTTGCTAACACTAAAAATATCTAAAGAGTTACGTAAAGCTGTTTGCCCTTTTCTTAAATTTGTAAACCAAACACTCGGCTTATGCTCTGCCATTGCTCTACCAAAAGGCTCTAGTTTTACTTGCTCTGTAAAAATGGCATGATTTGCATCATCAATACCCGGTATTCCCATAACGGCATCTCTATGAGAAGATGTTTGCTTAGGCACATATAAATGAATATTTAAACCTAATTTTTCAATCAGCTCCTCGGCATGTTTATATGTATTTGGTGTATTATAACCAGTATCACACCATATAACCTTAATATCTTTATTTACTGCAGTTACTGCATGTAAAATATTTACTTCGTATGGTCTAAAATTAGTAGTTACAACGGCATTAGGTGTTTGCTCTAATGCCCACGCTATAATTTCAGAAGGTGTTGCCGTAGCAAACCTTTTGTTCCATTCTTGTATGTTTTCTTCTGTAAAAGCCATAACCTTTATTATTTACCCCATTTAATTTTAGCCCATAATCTCTCATGGAAAAAATACAACAACATTTTTGTAAAAAGCTCTACCACACCAATTGAAAAAGCTAATTTTAAAGTTCCTGTAACCAACCAAGAGATAATTATAGTATCAATAGTTCCTATAATTCTCCAACTAATAGATTTTACAATACTCCTTTTAGGATCTTCAGATTTACTGTCTTCCTTATAAGTTGCTTTCGTATTTTGTTTGTCTAAAATCAATTGCTCTGTAATCATGAAATTAATTTTTCTATTACCCCACTAAACTAATAGAGTATTCAAAAATAAAACTTTTATTGATACTAAGACGTTAAAAACTATATAAAATTACTTATACCCTATAGTTTTAGTAGATTTTTAATAAAATTGAATAAAAATTATTAATTTGATAAAAAATAAATGTAAACTGAGATTAAAAAAAGACCTGTTTTATGAAGGAATAAGGTCTGACAACATTGTATTTCTGTACACTTCTAAATTACTATCACGTACTTGCAACATTAATTTATGTACACCACAAGTGGTTTCATCTGGGCAGTCGTCACATTTTTCATAAAAATTAAGACTCACACAAGGCACCATAGAAATAGGCCCTTCTAGTACTCGCATTACGTCTGTCATTTTTATTTCAGATGGATCTTTAATTATATAGTATCCTCCACCTTTTCCTTTTTTACTTCCTAAAAACCCTGTTTTACGTAAAGACAACAAAATAGTTTCTAAAAACTTTTGTGAGATATTCTCCTTATTTGCGATTTCAGCAATCTGAACAGGCTTTTTATCTTTTTGGCTAGCCAAAAAAGTAAGCGCCTTTAACCCGTATTTTGTTTTCTTTGAAAGCATAAGTCGCTAAGATATAAAAATTAATATTCGAATAGGTTTTATATCTCTCAGCGAGGTAAAACTAAAACGCTTAATACTAAAAATGTTTAGCTGTATTTTAATTGTAAGTAAATAAATAATCTATAGTAGATAAAATAAGACTACACCCGACAAATAAAATATCGTTTATTTTCGATGAAACGCTCTATTTTGATTATTATTCTTACAATAATTACTCTATATTGCTACACGTAAATAAATTTGTTTAAACACAGTTTAGAAAAAAACTAGTTAACAGAACATAATAAAAACGCATGGCAGCACAATCTATCACTACTATTTATATTGGCAATAAATAGATAAAATCTTTTAAACGTTTAATTTTACAACAAAACATAAATGACCATCATACTTTACGGATAGAATGTCAGAGCAATTCTCTTGAAAACCAAACAAGCGAATTTACTTCTGAAACAAAAACCTATTTAGGGGAAGATATTACTGTTTCTATTACATCAAAAACCACTTTAGAAAATGATGTGCCTTTAGAGTTTTTTGGTATTGTAACCTCAGTCCGAAATTCAAAAGGATATTTAGATAATAATTTAGTGACTATTACTGCCCATAGCCCTACTATAATAGCCGATGACGGACCACACTACCACTCGTTTATAGAAAGAGATTTGAATACTATTGTACAAAATACACTAAGCAATTACGATACTAGAAAACTTAGCACCGGTAGTGATGAAGATGGTTCTTTATATAATGAAATCCTAAGAGGTAACAATGATTTTTTTTTGATATGAGCACCCGTAAATGGATGAAAAAATGATAATCTATGGCAAAAACTATACGCGCCTCAGATTATAAATAAAAATGGCTGTTTAATGCATAGCTTATATTATAATTCGAATAGATTATTGTTCTTATGTTATTTAAAAAAAACTAAATTTAATGGCTTAACTAATTGCTATTATTTTACTTATAAATAAAAAAACCAGAAAATATAACCATCATTACTGCGTTAAACAATTATGATCAAAAACATTGCAGAATCGTCAATAGCTATCGGAAAAGAAGCTGGTAAAGGAATTTTAAAACATATTTTATTTATAGGCTTTAGTTTAATACTTTTTATTATAGCAATTATAATGGTTGGTGTAACTGAAGGCGGTGCAGGTGTTCCTGCTAGTGGTCACACAGGTGGAGCTGGAGCAGCAATAGGGCTATTATCTCTTTTTGTTATAGATTTTTGGCCAATGTTACTTTGTATAACAAGTTTATTATTGTTCCCTTTTCTTTACTTCTCTATAATTAATAAAAGTATTGTACATGCTTCTCTTTTTAAGCTTTGGAAAAAAAACTTAGAAGGGTGGTTTATAACTAAAATTAAAGAGTATTCTGCTAAATATTTTTCTGGAGAAAATAAAGCTTCTATAATTAATGATAAAGCAACTTTAAAAATAAAATTAATTCAAGATATTCAAAATGATAAAACAAATTCGAGATGGCAGCGAAAAATATTTTCTTTTATACTTAAAAAAGTAAAATTAGATGATTTTGATGCTACACAACCTGATGCAAAACTTAGTGACTTTATCGTTGAAAAAGCTATCAATTTTGTTTCTGATTTAGGTGAACCAAGTAGCAAACCTTTATTTATAGTATTTGGCTCTCAAATAGTAGTTTTAATACTTGCTATAGTATTTAATAATTAAAATAAAATCTTAAAAACATACTTTCATCACCTAAAAGTTTATAATTCCTTTATTTTATCTCAACATAAATCTCAAACATGAAAAAGATTAATCTACTAGTATTCGTATTTCTGATTACGTTATTTGTATCATGCGATAAAGAAGAAAATTCGGAAAACAATTTAGCTGAAAATTCTGCAAAACTCGTCGGAGACTGGAAACTTGTTGGTTACGATGTAGAAGATGCTACAATAGCATCGAATATTGATGGCGTAGAATTCTCAATCCCAACAACTATAACTGGTAAAGATTTTGATGCTTCCCTACGTTTTTCCGAAAACCCTAACGTATTTACTAGCGAAGGTAGTTTTGTTGTTTTAATTGAATTTGAAGCAGAAGGAGAAACATATTCACAAGAAGAAGTTGTTGAAGATTTTTTAAGTGATGGAGAATGGGTCTTAGAAGAAGGCTTATTAATTGCTACTACAGAAACAGAAGATGCCATTGCCTATACTATAAAAACACTTACAGATACTTCATTAGTTTTAGAATATGATTTATCGTTAAGTAGAGATGTAGATGATGTACCTTTTACTACCACTGGTACGTATATTATGACGCTTGAAAAAGAATAAACAATATCTATAATATTAAAAAAGCTCCTTTTAAAAATTTAAAAGGAGCTTTTTTAATTACCCTAAGGCTTGTTTTATATCTGTAATAATATCATCTATATGTTCTAAACCGACAGATACTCTTACTGTTCCATCAGTAATATTCACAGCTTCTCTTTCTGTTACAGACAACTTACTATGTGTAGTTGATGCAGGGTGTGTTACGATACTTCTTGAATCTCCTAAATTAGCAGACAAAGAAAGTAATTTAATAGCATCAAAAAACTTTCTACCAGCTTCTAAACCTCCTTTTACCTCAAAAGCAACAATACTACCACCTGCTTTCATTTGCTTTTTAGCAACTTCATACATTGGGTGCGACTTTAAAAAAGGATACTTTACCCAACTTATTTTTGGATGATTTTCTAAAAACTCAGCTAGCTTTAAAGCATTATCGCAATGACGATCTACGCGGACTGCCAGTGTCTCTAAACTTTTTGAAATAACCCATGCATTAAACGGTGATAAAGCTGGACCTGTAATACGAGAAAATCGGTATACTTTATCCATTAATTCCGCACTACCAACCGTAATACCTGCTAACACACGACCTTGCCCATCCATCAGTTTTGTTCCTGAATGAATCACCAAATCGGCTCCAAACTTAATTGGTTGTTGCAAATAAGGTGTTGCAAAGCAATTATCTATAATTAAAAGTAAATTATGCTTTTTTGCAATTTTACCTAAAGCCTCTAAATCTAAAACATCAACGCCAGGGTTTGTTGGCGATTCTGCATAAATAAATTTAGTAGTTGGTTTAATCAACTTTTCAATACCGTCTAAATCATCTATTTCAAAATAATCAGATGTGATATTCCATTTCGGTAAAAAATTTGTAAATAAACTATGTGTAGAACCAAAAATATTACGAGATGAAATTACATGATCTCCACTATCTAAAAGTGCTGCAAAAGTTGAAAAAACTGCTGCCATACCAGAAGCAAAAGCAAAACCAGCCTCTGCTCCTTCCATTTTACAAACCTTTTCAATAAACTCATTTGTATTCGGGTTTGAGTATCGAGAATAAATATTTCGATCTTTTTCTTCGCTAAAAGAAGCACGCATATCTTCAGCATCATCAAATACAAAACTTGATGTTACATACATTGGCGTAGAATGCTCTAAAAATTGCGAGCGCTCTGTTTGCGTTCTTATTGCTTCTGTTTCGAATTTGTTTTTACTCTCCATTATCTAATTTTTCTCTATAATTCTTAATATATCTCCAAAAACACCACGTGCAGTAACTGCTGCTCCTGCCCCAGCACCTTGAATTACTAATGGGTTTTCTCCGTAAGATTCTGTATATATTTCAATAATTGAATCAGAACCTTTTACTTGGCCTAAAGCACTTTCTTTAGGTACAGATACTAATTTCACCTCTAAATTACCTTTTTCTTTTTGTAAATCTCCTGACAAATCACCTACATAACGTAATACATGATTCGGTTTTTGTTCTTTTTTAATCTTCTCAAAAACTGAATCTAATGATTCTAATTGCCTATTAAATTCACCTACCTCAACATTTTGCAAGGCATTAGGTATTAAATTTTGAATACTAATATCTGCAAATTCATTACTTAAATCTAACTCTCTAGCTAAAATTAATAATTTGCGACCAACATCATTCCCCGATAAATCTTCACGAGCGTCAGGCTCTGTATATCCTTGGCTTATTGCTTCTTTTAAAATAGATGAAAAAGGCCTATCTACTTCTGAAAATGTATTGAATATATAACTTAATGAACCAGAAAAAACACCTTTAATTCTTGTAATGTTCTCACCTGACAAATGCAACAATTTAATAGTATCTATTAAAGGTAATCCTGCGCCTACATTGGTTTCGTACAAATATTGCTTCTGACTTTTATCTAATTGATTTCTCAAATTTTGATAAAAATTAAAACTTAATGTGTTTGCTATTTTATTAGACGACACCAAATCAAAACCATTTTCAATCATTAGAATATATGATTCCACAAATGTTTTACTAGCCGTATTATCAACAGCTATTAAATTTTCTAAATGATGTTCTTTTGCAAAATCAAAAATAGTATCTAAAGAAAAAGATTCTCCGTTTGCCTCTAAATCTGATTTCCAATTATCTGTAATTCCTTTTTTACTTAGTAGCACTTTTCTAGAATTGGCAACTGCAAAAACATTTAACTGAATACCTTTACGCTCTTCAATATTTTTTGCAGATTTTAAAATCTGATCTATTAGAGTGCCACCAACATTCCCATGACCGAAAAGGGCTATGTTTACTTTTTTACTAATTCCGAAAACTTGCCCATGCATGACATTTAAAGCCTTATACAAATCTTTACGCCTAACAACTAAACTCACGTTTTTACCTGTAACCGTATTGTTAAAAAGCAATGGGCTAATTTGATTTTTAATCAATTCATTGAAAGGCTTGTGAAATGAACTTAAATCTTGACCTACTATAGATATTACAGAAACATCGGTTGTTACCGTAATCATATTCACATCTTTAGTTTCAAAATCTGAACTAAATTCTTCAATTAAAACTTCTTTTGCTTTTTCTGCTTTATCTGCATCAACTACAAAACCAAGACCTCTTTCTGATGAACCCTGAGAAATTATATTCACACTAATATTATTTATACTAAGTGCTTTAAATACTCGAGCATCAACACCAACCTTACCTAATAAACCACGACCTTCAAAGTTTACCAAGGCAACGTTTTCTATTACTGACAAAGATTTAATTCCTTCTTTATTTGTTTTTGCACTAATTAAAGTACCTTCATTATCATCATTAAAAGTGTTTAATATTCTAAGCGGGATATTTTTCTCAATTAATGGAATAATTGTTTTTGCATGTAATATCGTAGCTCCAAAATTGGCTAGCTCATTTGCTTCTCCGTATGATAATTCTGCTATTTTTTTTGCATCTGCAACATAATCGGGGTTAGCAGTATAAATACCATCAACGTGAGTGTAGTTTTGCAATTCAGCTGCATCTAAAAAATTGGCAATTAATGCTGCTGAATAATTACTACCATTCCTACCTAATGTGGTTGTTTCATTATCTGCGTTTGAGGCTATAAAACCAGTAATGACTGGCACACAATCCGTATCTAATCGTGAAATTTCTAATAATACGTTTTCTTTAGATATTGCTTCTTTTACCTGAGCATCACCAAAATTACCATCTGTTTTTATTAAGTTTCTAGAGTCTATAAATCTAGCTTTAATGCCTTTATCATTTAATAATTTAGCCGTTACTTTTCCTGAAATTAACTCTCCATAAGCTAAAACCTGATCTTTAACTTTCGAACTATAATCACCTAAAAGAGAAACTCCTTCAAATAATTTTTCTAATTCTTTAAATTCTTTAGACAAATCAATATTAAAATCTGCATTTTGATAGTCTTTAAATGACTCAAAATCTTTTAAATAATCTTTACGTTTAGATGCTTTTTTAAGTATATTTTCTAATTGATCCGTTGCTTTACCTCTGGCAGAAAGAACGACTCCAATATTTTCTCCTTTTTTAACTTTAGCAGTAATGATATCTAAAACACGATTAAGACCATCACCATTTGCTAAAGATTTACCTCCAAATTTTAATATTTTTATACGCTGACTTTTTCCATTCTGATCAAAAATTCCTTTTAGCAATTGTTCCATTTGCTGAAACTCAATTAAAAAAGCATCATGACCATGTAGTGATCTAATTTCACCGTATGTAACATTACTATTTACTTGTGCTATTTGCTTGTAGGTGTCTTTGTTTTCTTTTGCTGTAAAAAACAAATCGGAGTCTACACCTATAATATGAATATTGGTTGCACTCTTTTCTATTACCGTAAAAGCATCTTTATTATTACGTGTAATATCAATTGTTTTTAATAATTGATTCATCAGTTTATATGCTGATAACTGAAAACGCTCTTGCAGTTTAGTACCATGATGCGTCAACCAACTTTCTACATTGAAAACCTGTAATTCTTCATTTGTACTACGCTTAAATCGCTCTTTAAAAGATTCTGGTGTACGATAGCATAACATTGCATGCATACGCGCATCATGTACTGGCTGACTAGAGTTTAATAAAAACTGCTCTTGAATCTGGCAATTAGCGATCAACCAATCTGTAGATTTCCAATCTGATGCTACAGGTATTAAATGCTCGGTTAAGTTTGGTGTTAATGCTACCATTTCCCAAGCTATACCACCACCCATTGAGCCACCAATTAATGCAAAAAGCTTTTCTATTTTAAGTTTTTCAAGTCCTAATAAAAAAATCTTCGCTATATCTTGAGCTACAAAATCTTTATAATCTTCCAAAATAAACCCGTCATGTCCATTACCAGGTACATTAAATGATAGAATCGTATACTTTTGAGTATCTATACATTTTCCATCTCCAATTAATGCAGACCACCAACCGTTTTCACCAGCAACATCCGAACTTCCTGTAAGTGCATGATTTACCAACACTATTGGTGCTGTGTGCAACTCTGGCCCAAATACTTGGTAAGACAATTGAATGTCTTGAGATACACCGCCGTAATTGGTATAGTTATTTATTTTTAAATGATGTAACATAGTATTTTATTTAAACCTACTAAGTCTTTAAAAAAATTAGCAGGCACTAATAGTTATAAACTAAAATATTTTAAAGTGATGCAAAAGCCTGAGTCAAATCTGCTTTTAAATCTTCAATATCTTCTAAACCAACAGACAAACGAACTAAGTCTTGTGGTACACCTGCAGCATCTTGTTGTTCAGCTGTTAATTGTTGATGTGTTGTACTTGCTGGGTGAATAATTAAAGATTTTGTATCGCCAATATTAGCTAGCAATGAGAATATTTTGGCTGCATCTGTTACTTTTTGAGCAGCTTCAAAACCACCTTTTATTCCGAAAGTAACTAAACCACTTTGACCTTTTGGCAAGTATTCTTTTGCTAAATCGTAATATTTACTACTTTTTAAACCTGGATAATTTACCCAAGCTACTTCTTCTCTACTCTCTAACCAAGTCGCTAATTCTAAAGCATTGGCACTATGTTGCTTTATACGAACAGGCAGAGTTTCTAAACCTTGAATAATTTGAAATGCATTAAATGGACTTAAAGCACCACCAAAATCACGTAAACCTTCTAAAATCAATTTAAATGTAAATGCTGCAGCACCCAACGCTTCGCTATATACTAAACCATGGTAACCCGCTGAAGGTTCTGTAAACTCAGGGAATTTACCATTTGTCCAATCAAAAGTACCTGCATCAATTATTGCCCCACCAAGTGAAGTTCCTTGACCACCAATATATTTTGTAAGTGAATGAATAACTAAATTTGCTCCATGCTCAATTGGATTTAATAAAACAGGTGATGCTACTGTATTATCAACAATAAAAGGAACTTCTGCTGCTTTAGCTTCTTTTGAAATCGCTTTTAAATCTAACACATCTAATTTTGGATTTCCAAGAGATTCTACAAAAAAGGCTCTTGTATTATCTTGTACTGCTTTACCAAAATCTTCGGGGTTTGATGCATCAACAAAGGTTGTTGTAATTCCTAATCTTGGTAAAGTAACATTCAATAAATTAAAAGTACCACCATACAAACTACTTGAAGCAACAATATGATCTCCTGCTTTTAAAAGCGTTAGCAAACCTGTAGCTATTGCTGAAGTACCAGATGCAAAAACTACCGCACCTACACCACCCTCAACAGCAGCTAATCTATTTTGTAAAATTTCGTTTGTTGGGTTATTTAAACGTGTGTAAATAAACCCTAACTCTCCTAAAGAGAATAATTTTGCGGCATGGTCCGTGTCTCTAAAAACATATGATGATGTTTGGTAGATTGGAACTGCTCTTGTACCTGCAGTTTGTGTTGTGTCATGTCCTGCATGTAATGCGTTTGTTGCTAATTTGTGATCACTCATGATTTTTTTGTTTTTCTAAATTAATTAATAATATAAAAAGTCAAACTTATTAATCAGACCACTGTCTGAGTTAAGTGAAAATCAAAAAGTTATTAAGAAGAAATATTCAAATGCTCTAGAAAAGCAATTGATTTATTTGTTATCTGCCGCCAATGCCGTGTAGCACATTTGGTAGAATTTAGCACCTTCATTGTTTCATAAATGAGAACAAAGGGTTGCTAAGGTTTCAAAGGGTCTATTCCCTCCACCTTTCTTGATAACTATTCAATACGTGTTTGAACTTGTAAGCTGCAAATTAACTATGGAACTTTTAAAATTCCTAATAATTAACTAATATTTTTAAATTCACTTCTAATTGTTAAAAAATTTCCTCTACTGATTTTTAGCAAAAAAATAGAGGAAACTTTTTTGAATAATTTATATGTTGAATGCTGATTTTATAGCCTCAATTGTATCTAATTTTTCCCATGTAAACAACTCAACTTCTTTTTCTACTTTACCGTTGTAAGGAGATTCGAAAGTTTTAGTTACTGTAATAGGCTCTTTACCCATATGGCCGTAAGCTGCTGTTTCTAAATAAATAGGATTACGTAATTTTAAACGTTCTTCTATAGCAAACGGACGCATATCAAATAATTCAGCCACTTTTCTTGCAATCTGACCATCATTCAAATTTACTTTTGCAGTGCCATAAGTATCTACATAAATAGATGTTGGTTCTACTACGCCAATTGCATAACTTACCTGTACTAATATTTCATCTGCTATACCAGCTGCCACTAAATTTTTAGCTGCATGTCGGGCTGCGTAAGCTGCACTTCTATCTACTTTACTTGGATCTTTACCACTAAATGCTCCACCACCATGTGCACCTTTGCCACCGTAAGTATCAACAATAATCTTACGACCAGTTAAACCTGTATCGCCATGAGGGCCACCAATTACAAACTTACCTGTTGGGTTTATATGGTACGTAATAGCATCATCAAACAAAACCTGAATACCTTCTGGTAATTGTGCTTTAACTCTCGGTATTAAAATTGAAATTATATCTGTTTTTATCTTAGCTAACATTTTTTCATCGTTAGCATCAAAAGCATCATGCTGTGTAGAAACTACAATCGTATCAATACGCTGCGGAACATTGTTATCATCATACTCAATAGTTACTTGTGCTTTTGCATCTGGCCTTAAATAACTTATTTCTGAATTTTCTCTTCTTAAATCAGCTAATGCTTGTAATATTTTGTGTGAAATATCTAAAGCCAAAGGCATGTAGTTCTCTGTTTCTTTGGTTGCATAACCAAACATCATACCTTGATCACCAGCTCCTTGCTCTTCTTTAGAACCACGATCTACACCTTGGCTAATATCTTTAGATTGCTCATGTATTAAAGAAATAACACCACAAGAGTCTCCACTAAATTGATATTCGCCTTTTGTATATCCGATTTTATTGATAACGTCTCTAGCAATTTGCTGAACGTCTAAATAGGTATCACTCTTAACTTCACCCGCTAAAACAACCTGACCTGTAGTCACTAATGTTTCGCATGCTACTTTACTTTCTGGATCAAAAGCTAAAAAATTATCTAAAAGTGCATCACTAATTTGGTCTGCTACTTTATCTGGGTGTCCTTCACTAACAGATTCTGATGTAAATAAATAAGCCATTATATGGTTTTATCTTTTAGGAAGACCTGACTAAAAACACTGAAAAAGAAGATAGCAACTAATTAAAAAATTAGTCACAACTGCTTTAGCATTTTTTACGAGGTTGCAATCAGTCAAATCCTTCCTCAAATTATTAATGATACAAAAGTATAAGAAATGATTCTATTTAAAAAAATGTTTAACAACAATTTGTAAATTATAAATCATATTTGACTTTTAGCATTACATACCTTGGCTGAATTACGTATGACGAAGTTCTAAAAAACAACTCATTAAAACTATCTTGATTTAGCTCTGTATTATTTAACAAGTTTGTAACCTGAACACTGTACTCCCACTTACTATCTTTCTTTTGGTATGATAAACTTGAATCTAAATTACCGTACTCATTATCAACAGTATTGGCTCTATCTTTATAATGATAATAATCAAAATCTGCTAAAAAAATGAAGTTCTTCAAAAATGCTGCATCAAACTTTAAAAATGGACTTTCAGTATAAAAAGTAGATTCAATACCTCCGTTATCATAATTATTTACACTATAGTTATATCCAAATTCTACATTAGGAGCGTTTTTGAAGCTAGTTGCTAAACCGCCTCTATAACTTTGCGTTAATGATTCTGATTTTACAGGGCTATTATTAATAATATTATTTAAGCTAGAGTACGACAAAGAGCCTCTTGCACTTGCTTTAATTTTACCAAATGTTCGTTGGTAATTTGCCGAACCAGACAGCACCTCATCTTCTAAGTTTGAATTTATAGTAGAACTTACTTGATTTATACCAACAACCGAACTGTTATTTTTAAAGGCATCTGCTCTTTTACTATAGCTAACATTTGCAAAAATATTTTGCATATTAAACATACTAAAACTGAAAAAATTAAGCGATACATTATGAAACAGAGCACTTTCTAAATCGCGATTACCTTGATACATTGAGTTATAGTTACTAAAAATATAAGCATTTGCAAATTTATCTATATCTGAAAATTGACGGTTTACACTATAATTAAAACGAATACTTTCTGACTGCTTTAATTGAAGATTGACAAAAAGATCTGGAACGATATTAAACAAATCATCAGTAACTGATGTTCCTAACTGTGTGTTTTTCGCCTTATAATTATGAACCTTAAAACCTGGGTTAAAAGTGAATTTACCTGCCACTAATTTATAATGAAAACCTAGGAAAACATCAGAAAAATTAAATTCCACATCGTTAACCAAATCATCATTTGTAAAATCTAATTCAGAATTACCATCTAAAATTTGAAATATATTAGAATTGAATTGCTGACTACTTTGAGTAGTACCTAATGTAAAATTAATATTACTTTTTGCGCCTGTGATAAAATAGTAATCTGCTTTAAAGTCAAATTTATTTGTTTTTATTTTTCGATCTTGATTGATATTAAAATTAGATTGATTTTCATCTAAAGGAAGGATACTTTCAAATGGCTGAATTTCTCTAATTGCATTATAAAATGGGTCTTCGTTTTGAATTAAATATTGAGCTTCAAAAGCTAAAATATTTTTTTCATCAACCGTATAATACACATTTGCGTTTTGATTAATACTAGATGGTGTTTGCTTTTTATTTTCGAATATTTGATCTGTAACATCTGCAACTGATAAAATACCTACATCTTCATTTTCATCTGAAAATTTAGCAAGCACATCATATTCTACTTGCAGATTTGCATTAGGTGCGTATGCCCCGCTCAGCTTAAACAAGCCTAAATTAGATGTTTGCTCGGTTCCTGTAGTTGTTATTTCTTGTTGATTACTACTGATATAAGTACGCGTTGCAACAGTTTGTAAATCGGTATTAGCATACGAGTAAATTGCAAAACCACTTAAATCTAAACTTTCAGTCGGAGCATAACTAAAATTAACAGCTCCGAATCGTGTTTCAATTTCTTTTGCACGATTATTTTGCAACTGCGATAAACCTAAACCTCCATCACCAACACTAAAATTAGTTCCAGTATTTCCTGTTCTACTTCTAAAACCACCTGTAAAATTGCGATAATCTCTAGAAGTAAAAGGTAATTCGCCAATATTATTAAGATCTGTTAGTATGTTGATACTGTATTTAGGACTATAGAAAAATAATTTAGGGTGTGCCAAGTAACGATTATCTAAGCCCAAACCTGCCGTAATTTCTCCAAACCAAAACTTCTCTTTTCCTGATTTTAATTTAATGTTTAATGCTACATTATCTTGATTATTAGTAACGCCCTTTAATTGCGATACTTCACTATAATTTCGAAGCACCTCTATTTTATCGAGTGCGTTTGCTGGAATATTTTTTGCTGCCAGCTTAGAATCTCCATCAAAAAAATCCTTTCCATTAACCATCACTTTTGTAACCGTCTTTCCTTCTACTTCAATTTCTCCATCATCATTTATCTCTACTCCTGGCAGCTTACTTAATACATCTTCTAATTTTTTTTCAGTTCCTGTCACAAAAGAGTCTGTATTATATACAATTGTATCTCCTTTTACAACAACAGGCATCTCATAAACAACCTCAACCTCATCGAGGTTTTCTGCTTGCTCAGCAAGAATTATATCACGTTGTAAGTCTGTTTCATTAACATTTATTAAAAGCTCTTTAGGCTGAAAACCTATGTAACTAAATTTTAAACTATACGCTGTATTGATTTTGACATTTAGTTTATATCGACCATTTGGGTCTGTAATTCCAAAAGCATCAAGCGATTTACTCTCTTGGTTTACGGCAACAACATTTGCCATTTCTAACGCAACCCCTAAGCTATCTTTTACAACACCTGTTATAGTTATATTCTGAGTATAACCTACCGCAGTAATACTTAAAAACAATAATATTAGAAAAAATGATTTGTATATTTTCATAATAAATTAGTTTCGAGATCTACCTTGGCCACCACCTGAACCTCTATTACCTCCTCTAAAACGCTCAGACATTTCTTCCATTTTTTCAAGCATTATTTTATTATACTCTGCTTGATTTACTTCTTTTCCTTTTGTTGGTGCTTTAATTTCTTCTTTCTCTTCTGCATTCAATACAATTTTAGTACATAAAATAGCTGTATCACCTGCATTTACTTCTAAAATTAGACCTGGTAAACCCCAATAATCAGAGGGGCCTTGACTTACAGGGATTTCAGGTGTAAACCATGCCGTTATTTCCATTTCTTTAGGTTCTTCAGCAACTGATAATAAATTAGTTCCTTCTTCCCCTTCCTTATTTCCCTCCTCTTTCTTTCTATCTTTTTCTCTTTTTCTTCTTAATGCTGCAAAATCAGTAGAATCAACAGCCTTCATTGCCGTTGCTTTATAACAAGTATAGTTTCCTATCTTCTTTGTTTCTGAACCCATCTTCCAATCAAGCTTTTGTAAATCATCTTTAATTAAAAAAAACTTACCAAACATTTCTGACCCATTTGTATAACTTTGATCTTTTATGTTTTTATATAATTTACCTGGAGTTACACCTCCAAATCTCGGCCCCCTACCATTATCATTTGTTGGCGCATCCAACCTTTCTTCTTCTATATAAATAGCTGCTGATTTGTCAAAAGTTAAAATAAACGTTTTTTCAAACATTTTTTTCATACGCTCCATCATACGTTTCTTTTGTTCTTCAGACATATCTCGCCTTCCAAAACTCATATCACCTACTGATGTTTTAGATTGATAATATGCCTTACCTTGAAAATCTTGAGAATACCCAGTTCCTAAAACGAACAAATAAGCAAAAATTAAAAGAATACATTTTTTCATAATAAGAGGTTATATATTGTAGTTTGACTCTAAAAAACTCTTTTGGTTTAATTTAAAACATCAAAAAAGAAGTTCAATCTCGAATTTCTCATAAACAAACCAGTATAAAATGATTTACAAAAATAAAAAAACACTATTAAACAGGGTGTAAAATCAAGTTTTATGAAACATTTTTGTATTTGAGCAACTATTTTTTTTACAACCCAAGATTCGTTGTATATTGTGTCCTCCTTAGAATTTAAGAATCAATTAATAAAATACACTATGCATGTTGCTGTTGCTGGAAATATAGGTGCTGGAAAAACCACTTTAACAAAACTACTTTCCAAACATTTTAACTGGGAGCCTCATTATGAAGATGTTGTTGACAACCCATATTTAGATGATTTTTATAACCAAATGGAACGTTGGAGTTTTAATCTTCAAATCTATTTTTTAAATAGCCGTTACCGCCAAATTTTAGAAATAAGAGAAACAGGTAAAAACATCATTCAAGATCGTACCATATACGAAGATGCTTATATTTTTGCACCAAACCTTCATGCGATGGGCTTGATGACCAACAGAGATTTTAGTAACTACTCTAGTTTATTTGAGCTGATGGAAAGATTAGTTCAACCACCAGATTTATTAATATATCTACGCAGTTCAATTCCTAATTTAGTAAGTCAAATTCACAAACGTGGTCGTGATTATGAAAATACTATTTCTATCGACTACCTAAGTCGACTTAACGAACGTTACGAAGCTTGGAGCCAAAGTTATGAAAAAGGAAAACTTTTAATTATCGATGTCGACAATCTTGATTTTGTAGATAACCCTGAGGATTTGGGGACTATTATTAATAGAATTGATGCTGAAATAAATGGCTTGTTTTAAATCACGAAAAATTAAATAATATTATAAAAATGGAGTTCAAATTAAATGAACTTCATTTTTTTTGCGTGCTCTATAGCCTGATCACTGTCTTCTACAAAAAGTACAGGTGTTGTTTTATAATTATCGTATACTCCTTTTACTCGTAACATACGCTTACGACTATTTACACTTCTTAAATAAATTGCTAATATTCTATCAGGGTACAGCTCTGCAATTTCTTTATAAATATCAGCATCATGTTCACCACTATCACCTATAAGTATAAACGGTAATTTAGGATATGTTTTTAATAGATTTAATATTTCTATTTGTTTTTGAGGTTGATGACCGTCTGTTTTTCTTATAAAAAAAGTTTGAAAAGTACGCAGCAGAACTGGTCCTTTAGGAAAATCGTTTTGCCTTAAAAACAACTCCAAGTAGCGATATAAATTCCATGGACTATGGCTTACATAAAAAATAGGATTTGTATTTTCTCCAGATATACCTCTATGTAGTAAATTATATAAATTTGGCGCTCCTTTTAACGGCAAACGTTTTTTAGCACTTTTAAACACGGTATTTACGAGCACCCTCCATTTTAATATGGATACAACACCTGTTTGTAGTATTGTATCATCAATATCGGTTATCACCCCAAAATTTGCCTTATTTGAAGGAATTAATATTTTCCCTGGAAACCTATTCTTAAGTTGAATTACTCTCTTTATAGAAGTATCTGCGTAAGCTACTTCAAAATTCACCCAACCCTCATCATTAATTAATTTATATAAATCCTCAACTTTTTCATTCACCTTAAAATAACCATGCTTATCTGTTTTAGATTTTAAAATTACCCCATTAGGCAATCTTACTTCAATTTCAGTATTCTTAACCTCATCTGTCTCTAAACGTTTCCACATATTTTTAAGTAAACTAAAAATATTTCTGCGATCTAAATTTATAGACTCATCTTCTAAAGCCCTTCCTCTCAAGTAAAAATGCGTATTTGTTCCATAGGCATCAAACGTGATTATTTGCAAAGGATCTTTCTTAAATAAACTCATGGTATAAAAGTATAAAAACCTGCTAAAAGAATTTAGCAGGTTTTAGTTTTAAACTCATTTTATTTTTTATCTACTCTTCAGTTTCAACAACTAATTTTAAGCTACTAAAACTTTCTTTCTTATATGCAGCCAACTGTGCTTCTGCTAAATATTGAGTATTTACAACAACCTCTGTATATACTCCTTTATGGGTTGCCGCAACACCCTCTTCTATATGCCCACCTAAAATTGGAGCAATTACCAAACCTATTAAACACGTAAGCTTAATTAAAATATTCATCGATGGCCCTGAAGTATCTTTAAAAGGATCACCAACAGTATCTCCTGTTACTGCTGCTTTATGAGCCTCACTACCTTTAAAAGTCATTTCGCCGTTGATTACTACACCTGCTTCAAAAGATTTTTTAGCATTATCCCAAGCTCCTCCTGCATTATTTTGAAATATTGCCCAAAGCACACCAGAAACGGTAACACCTGCCATATAACCACCTAACATTTCTGCAATTGCTAAATTATTCATTCCAAAAATCATTGGAATAAAAGCGATTGCAAGAGGAAAACCAATTGTCAATAATCCAGGTAGCATCATCTCTCTCAACGAGGCTTTTGTTGAAATAGCTACACATTTATCATACTCTGGTTTCCCTGTACCTTCCATAATACCAGGTATCTCTTTAAACTGACGACGTACCTCTTGCACCATTTCCATTGCAGCTTTACCCACAGCATTCATTGCCAAAGCAGAAAAAACAACCGGCACCATACCACCAACAAATAACATTGCTAAAACTGGTGCTTTAAAAATATTAATTCCATCAATACCTGTAAATGTAACATATGCAGCAAAAAGTGCCAACGAAGTTAATGCCGCTGAAGCGATTGCAAACCCTTTACCTGTAGCGGCTGTGGTGTTTCCTACAGAATCTAATATATCGGTACGTTCTCTAACAATTGGTTCTTGTTCACTCATTTCTGCAATACCACCTGCATTATCTGAAATAGGTCCAAAAGCATCAATTGCTAATTGCATTGCTGTTGTGGCCATCATTGCAGATGCCGCTAACGACACGCCGTAAAAACCCGCAAATGCATAAGAAGCCCAAATAGCTGCAGCAAATAATAATACGGAAGGGAATGTAGATATCATACCTGTAGCTAAACCTGCAATAATATTTGTACCTGCCCCTGTACTCGATTGTTGTACAATTTTTAAGATTGGTTTTTTACCTAAACCTGTATAATATTCTGTTACCGAAGAAATAACTGCCCCTACTATTAAACCAACTAAGGTTGCGTAAAATACACGCATTGATGATATTTCTTGCAATCCTTCTCCAAAAAATTCCATTTTCATAGTTTCTGGTAACATCCATGTAACTAAACCAAAGCAAGATACCGCAACTAAAACTATAGATGTCCAATTACCAATATTTAAAGCACCCATAACCTGTGCTTCTTTTGCATCGTTATTTTTAATTTTTACGAGCATGGTACCAATAATTGATATAATAATACCTACACCTGCTATAGACATTGGCAATAAAATAGGGCCAATACCTCCAAAATCGTCAATAATAGATCCTCCCATGTCTTTAATCACATAGTTACCAAGCACCATTGCGGCTAATACTGTTGCAACATAAGACCCAAATAAATCAGCTCCCATACCTGCAACATCACCAACATTATCACCAACATTATCCGCAATTGTAGCGGGGTTACGAGGATCATCTTCTGGAATACCTGCCTCTACCTTTCCTACTAAATCTGCACCTACATCTGCAGCTTTGGTATAAATACCGCCACCAACACGGGCAAATAGTGCTATTGATTCTGCTCCTAAAGAAAAACCTGCCAATGTCTCAAGTACAATAGTCATATCCATTGTATTTGTCCAAACGCCTCCCATAAAAAAATGAAAGAAAAATATAAAAAAAGCTGTTAAACCTAATACAGCTAAGCCTGCCACTCCCAGCCCCATAACAGTGCCTCCTCCAAAAGAAATTTTTAGAGCTTTTGGTAAACTTGTTCTTGCTGCCTGTGTTGTTCTAACATTAGTTTTAGTCGCGATTTTCATACCTATATTACCCGCAAAAGCTGAAAATATAGCTCCAAAAATAAATGCAATTACGATTAACCAATGCGTTGTGGGTACTACAAAAGAAACTATTGCTAATAGTACACTAACTATTAGTACAAAAAACCCTAAAAGTTTATACTCCGCATTAAGAAAAGCTATTGCACCTTCATGTATATGATCTGAAATTTCTTTCATTTTCCCATCACCTGCATCCTGCCTCAATACCCATGATTTTTTAAAAACCATATAAAGTAAACCTAATACAGCCATTAAAATCGGCATGTAAATAATCATTGATTTCATAAATTAGTCGATTATTTATTAATAATATCTCAAAAAAACGCATAATTATTAAACATAACAAAAAAAGTCATGCTTTTTTAATTAGCATGACTTTTATAAAATTATTGAAAACAAAGTGTTATATCGTAAACGTACGTTTACTTTTATGTCCACTTTCATCATAACGCTCTACACATTCATGATATATTTTTATAGCTTCTTCAGCATCTCCCCATCCACCTGTATCAACTTTTTTCTTTTCTAAATCTTTATATACTTTGAAAAAATGCTCAATCTCTTTTAACCTATGTGGGTTAAGGTCACTAATATCGTGATTATTACCCCATATTGGATCAGAAACTGGTACGCAAATGATTTTTTCATCTGGCCCTTTTTCATCAGTCATATGAAATACGCCAATAGGTCTAACCTCCATAACTACCATTGGGTGTGTTGGCTCATGCCCTAAAACTAGAACATCCAATGGATCACTATCCAATGCCAATGTTTCTGGAATAAAACCATAATCTCCTGGATACATCATAGAAGAAAATAGCATTCTATCAAATCTAATCTTATTTAATGTGAAGTCGTATTCGTATTTATTTCTACTCCCTTTTGGGATTTCTATTAAAACATCAAAAGTAATGGGTTTTATTTCACTCATAATTCATTGTAATTTGTACGCAAAGATACTTGAAAAATTTATTTCAATCCTTGCAAAGAACCCAAATAAGATAAAAAACAGCTTATTTCAGCAAAAAATAATTTACGAAAACGGTGTAGTATATTCAGCCTTTTTAATTTAAAAACTAAATCCATATGAGCCTGTAACACTAAATGGTCTTGCATCAGGACTATCTAAATAATTTCCTCTAAAGTTAAAATCTATTCTAAATATCTTAAATATGTTACCAATACCTAACGAATATTCCCAGTAAATATTTTCATTAGGAGAAGTTAATGGAATATTAGAAGGACTACTTAATAACCTATTCCCTTCAGATAAATCTCCCCATACACCTCTTAAACCGACATACTCTCTTAAATTCCATTTTTTGATTATAGGAATTCTTGAAAATATACGTCCATTGAAATTATGTTCTAAATGAACTGATGCATACGTATCTGTAACAAACTCATAGAAATTTAAATTTGGAAACGTTCCATAGATAGAAAACAAAGTCTGGTTTCCTGGTATCACGTTTAGCAAACCCAAGGGTACATCTCCAAAAGTTTTACCAACCTCAACAGTACTACTCAACCTTCCTAAACCTCCTAATTGCCATGGCTGTGTATATGAAAACTGAAGTTTACTATAATCAAAATCACTATCTAAAATACCTTTCATACCTTTTGTATAATTTAAGTACAAGGTGCTATAGGTATCATTTATATTTTGACGTTCAACTCCATAACCAATAGTCCTTCTACCCGGAGTATAAACTAATGTCGTTGACAAATCAAATTGTTTTATTTCTGATGAAATCCCTGTTGGTGAATTTAAATCTATATAATCTAAACTAAAATTATCAGGCAATGCAGAACTTAATTTTCGAAAAGAACTACCTGCTTTTATTACTAAATTATTTACAGGTTCAATTTCAATTGCAAAAGTACTTAAGTCTATATTAGATAACTTATCATTTGCACCTACTGAAAACACTGATGATGATGCCGTGCTCCTACCCAAAACATCAGTTGTAGAAGTTAAGCTTATTCCTAATTGCTCTATATCTTTTCTGTTCCCACCAGAAATTATTAATCTACTTTTTTTATCTAGCAACCACTTTCCTGATATACCGTGTTTTACTTTATGATCACCAAAACCATATGCCAAATAACCTTCTACTCGCCATGGATCATTTTGCCCATAAAAAGTTCTAGCTCCAATTCTTGTTCGTAAGCCTTCCGCTTCATTGTAGCCAAGTATACTATATACATCTCCTAAATCTAAATTCCATTTGTCAATTTCAATATAACCAGAACCCAAAACGCTTATTATATTGTAAAAACTTTTAAATTTAGGAACCGTTTTTAAAGTATCTAAAAGCTTATAAACACCCCTTTCATCTTTATTTAGATCTTCCAACCTATTGTTACTCCAGAATAAACTATCGCGTTGTACCACACCAGAATCAAACTGATTTGCTAAATTTTTATAAAACTTACCGGTTTTAAGTTGATCAAAAACGTAATTATCATAAATGGTAGTTCTTTTGCCGTAAACGCCTTTAGCTTCTTCTTTTTTAGAGAAACTAAAATCACTTAACATATAATCTCTTTTTAAAAGAAAAACAGAATCACTTATTACTTCAAAGTCTTGCTCTATATAAATTTCTTTAACCCAATTTATATTAGCACTTTTTGTCACCGCTAAATTGATATTTTTAATAGCATAGGTAGAATCATTTACCCAAAAATTTCCTTTAAAAGTCAATTCATTCTTTCGCCTTGGGTAATAGACAATATTATAACACCACTTATTATCAATAAATGCACTATCTGTTAATGCATAATTATAAACATCTACTCCTGTTTTAGAAAGTGGACTTGTAAAGCTTTTTTCGAAGAATTTTAAATAATTATCATAAATATTATAATCAGAATATAAATCTTCAACAAAAGCGGTAAGGGCCTGGTTGTTTGTAAATCCTGAATTTTTTATCCCTTTTATATCTTCTTTTTCTACTGACTTTAAATTATCACCATATACCTTTGATGACGTCTCGTTCAAAAAGATTGGTAAATATGTTTTTCCTGTAATTCTTGAGGTATCTAAATCTTTAAATACAAACTCTAAGCCTTTAAATATTTTACTTTTAATTAAAGCGCTATCAATTGTATTCAGATCAAATTCTATTTTTTCGTATTTATCGTAACTATATTGGTTAAAATACTTTAATCCATTTTTCCTTTTTCTTTCCCAAATTTTCTTAAGTATATCAATTGCTGGGTTATTTTTTTTAGACTGTTTACCTGAAACTACAACAACTTCTCTCAACTGCTCTCCTCCTTCAGTTAAGATAACATTCATATTATAATTAACTTTTTTCTCTAAAACAATTTCCTCGGTTTTGAAACCAACAAACGATACAACTAAAGTTGTAAAGGTTTGATCTGTCTCTAAATGAAAAATACCATCCTCATTTGTTATCGTACCTACTGACGATCCTTTAAATAAAAGATTAGCGAAAGCTACTGGAAGCCCAGCCTCATCTTTAACTACTCCATTTACTTTTGTTTGAGAAAAAGCAAAAGACGCAAAGAGTAACAGAAAAAATAATATTTTATTCATTAAACACGAAAAGGGAATTAATTAGTAAAGGTACAAACAGTTGCAAGATAAAATAGCAAAAAAAAATAGCTCTATCGACACTCAATATGTCAATAAAGCTATTAAACCTTACAAAAATTTATGTATAATTATTTATACATAACCTTTTTTACAGACTTGATTACATCTTCAAAATTAGGCAACCATTCTGCCAATAATACTGGAGAGTATGGTGCTGGAGTATCTGCTGTATTTATTTTTTCAATTGGTGCATCTAAAAAGTCAAATGCATTTGATTGAACATGGTATATTATTTCAGATGCAACATTACCATAGGGCCATGCTTCTTCTAAAATCACCATTCTATTTGTTTTTTTAACTGAAGTTAAAATAGCTTCATAATCTAAAGGCTTTACAGTACGTAAGTCGATAATTTCACAACTAATACCTTCTTTCTCTAATATATCAGCAGCTTTATAAGCTTCTTTGATAATTTTTCCGAAAGACACGATAGTTACATCTGTACCTACTCTTTTAACATCAGCAACACCAATAGGAATAATATAATCTCCTTCTGGAACCTCACCTTTATCACCATACATTTGCTCAGATTCCATAAAAATAACAGGATCATTATCTCTAATAGCTGCTTTTAATAAACCTTTTGCGTCTGCTGGGTTTGATGGTACAATCACTTTTAGACCTGGACAGTTTGCAAACCAGCTTTCAAAAGCTTGTGAATGTGTTGCTCCTAATTGACCTGCAGAACCTGTTGGACCTCTAAATACAATTGGACAATTGAACTGACCACCTGACATTTGACGGATTTTCGCCGCGTTATTTATTATTTGATCTATACCTACTAAAGCAAAGTTGAAGGTCATAAACTCAATAATTGGTCTATTACCATTCATAGCAGAACCAACTCCGATACCAGCAAAACCAAGTTCAGAAATAGGAGTATCAATAACTCTTTCTGCACCAAATTCATCTAACATTCCTTTTGAAGCTTTATATGCTCCATTGTATTCTGCGACTTCTTCACCCATTAAATAGATAGAATCGTCTTTTCTCATTTCTTCGGACATTGCCTCACAAATGGCTTCCCTAAATTGTATTGTTTTCATTTAAACGGAGTTTCTTAAAATTCTTATTCTAAAAAGGATAGCAAAAATAGCAAATAATCTGTCATAATAAATACTGTTGGAATCAAAAAAAGTTATAAAATTTATTATGCACGCATAGTAAATTTGAAAAATATTGGCTATCTTAGCCATGTTATCAGAAATAAAAATCATAAATAATGAAAATATTAGTTTGTATAAGTAATGTACCAGATACTACATCTAAAATCAACTTTACAGATGGAGATACAAAGTTTGACACAAATGGTGTGCAATTTGTAATAAACCCTAATGATGAATTTGGTTTAACTAGAGCAATGTGGTTTAAAGAAAAACAAGGAGCCACTGTTCATATAGCTACTGTAGGTAGTGCAACTGTTGAACCTACAATGAGAAAAGCATTAGCTATTGGAGCTGATGAAGGTATAAGAATAAACGCTGAGCCTACTGATGGTTTTTTTGTTGCCGAGCAACTTGCCAATATAATTAAAGAAGGAGCTTATGACGTTGTAATTGCTGGTAGAGAATCTATCGATTATAATGGAGGAATGGTGCCTGGCATACTTTCTAGCCTTTTAGATATGAATTTTATAAACAGCTGTATCAATTTAGAGATTGATGGAACTAATGCAACGGCCGTTCGAGAAATAGATGGAGGTAAAGAAAAACTTTCGACCACACTACCTTTAATAATCGGTGGACAAAAAGGACTTGTTGAAGAAAGTGACTTAAGAATACCTAACATGCGTGGCATAATGATGGCTCGTCAAAAAAAATTAACAGTTGTTGAACCTATCGATGCTGTAAAAGCAACTCAAGACAATAAATTTGAAAAGCCTGCTGCAAAAGGAGTCGTTAAATTGGTAACTTCTGTTGATGAGCTAGTTAAATTATTACATAATGAAGCTAAAGTCATTTAATATTATCTTGAATTTAAAAAATTAAAATATATGTCAGTCTTAGTATATACAGAATCTGAAAACGGGAAATTTAAAAAAAATGCTTTTGAAGTAGCTTCTTATGCTGCTGAAGTTGCCAAGCAATTAGGAACAACAGCAACTGCTATAGCAATTAATGCGTCTAATAATGAAAGCTTAGGAGATTATGGAATTTCAAAAGTATTAAATATAACTACCGATAACTTAGCAACTTTTAATGCCAAAGCATACGCAAGCAGCATTCAACAAGCTGCAGAAAAAGAAGGTGCTAAAGTAATTATCTTAAGCTCAAGCACAGATACAAAATATTTAGCTCCTTTATTAGCTGGAAAATTAAAAGCAGGTTATGTGCCTAATGTCGTAGCTGCTCCAGAAAGCACAAACCCATTTGTAGCAAAAAGAACTGCTTTTAGTAATAAAGGTTTTGCTTTTTCTGAAATAACAACAGATGTAAAGGTTATAGGCGTTTCAAACAATTCTTTCGGTATTGTTGAAAATAAAGTTGCCGCTAGCGTTGAAGATTTTTCTCCAAATGTTAGTGATGCAGATTTTTCAGTAAAATCGATTGAAATAGACAAAGTAGTAGGAAAAGCTACTATAGCAGACGCAGACATCGTTGTTTCTGGCGGAAGAGGTTTAAAAGGTCCTGAAAACTGGGGAATGATTGAAGAATTAGCAGATGTATTAGGAGCAGCAACTGCTTGCTCTAAACCTGTCTCTGATTTAGGTTGGAGACCTCATGGCGAACATGTTGGGCAAACAGGAAAGCCCGTAGCTAGTAATTTATATATAGCAATTGGAATTTCTGGAGCCATTCAGCATTTAGCCGGTGTTAGCTCATCAAAAGTAAAAGTAGTTATCAATACTGATGCCGAAGCTCCGTTTTTTAAAGCTGCAGATTACGGTATAGTTGGTGATGCTTTCGAGGTTGTACCAAGCCTAATCGAAAAATTAAAAGAATTTAAAGCCCAAAACGCTTAAAATTTGCTAAATTGTGCCACTTAAAGGGCTGTTTAAATATTAGGTCGAGCCTTTTATTTAAACAGCCCTTGATAGTTTACAAATATTTATGAGCTTAGTTAGATTAAAAATTAAAGGTATATCGTATAGCCAAACACAAAATGGTGCATATGCCCTTATATTAAATGAAGTCGAAGGAGACAGAAAACTACCAATAGTAATTGGAGCATTTGAAGCGCAATCTATTGCTATAGCTTTAGAAAAAGAGATTAAACCACCTCGCCCTTTAACTCATGACCTTTTTAAAAATTTTGCTGATCGTTTTGATATTATTGTGAAGCAAGTAATCATACATAAATTAGTTGATGGTGTTTTTTACTCTAGCATAATTTGCGAAAGAGACAAAATAGAAGAAATTATTGATGCAAGAACAAGTGACGCTATAGCACTTGCACTACGCTTTAACGCACCAATTTTCACTTACAAAACTATATTAGACAAAGCAGGCATTTTCTTGAAATTTTCTAGCAAAGACAAAGAAAATGAAAGTTTAGACGACAGTATTATGGTTAATGAAATTCTGCAAGAAGGAGAAACTGTAGAAATTTCTGGTTCTGCTTCTGATGGATACTCTGAATTAACCATCGAAGAGCTTTACAAAGAGTTAGATAGCGCTGTTACCAATGAAAACTATGAAAAGGCTGCCAAACTAAGAGATGAAATCTCTAAACGCCAATAATATTAATATCATTCAAATTTAAATTGATGAAAAACAGCTTCTGGTTTGTTATTATTGTAAGCCTTTTTGCTCTACCAGTATTTGCTCAAGATGCTAATACATTAGATACCATAGCTAATTCTGTAAACACAATTAGCATTAGCGATTTAAATCAAACCACTAATGGTATAAAACCTAACGAAGGTTTTAGTCTCAATAGCTTTTTTAGAGGAATTCTAGGAATGTTTGTTTTGATATTAGTAGCTTTTATTTTTAGCGCAAACCGAAAAGCAATTAACTGGAAAACTGTAGGTATCGGTCTAGGTTTACAACTAATTATCGCTATTGGTGTATTAAAAATTGAATTTATAGCTGTGGTTTTTGACAGTGTAGGTAAAGTTTTTGTTAGCATCCTTGAATTTACAACTAAAGGAAGTAAGTTTTTATTTGAAGGATTAGTAACTGATATGGACAAATTCGGTTTCATATTCGCTTTTCAAGTATTACCTACTATCATATTTTTCTCCGCTTTAACTTCCGTTTTATTCTATTTAGGCATCATACAAAAAGTAGTAAAAGCATTAGCTTGGCTACTAACAAAAACACTTGGCATTTCTGGAGCAGAGAGCTTATCAGTTGCTGGTAATATCTTTTTAGGCCAAACTGAAGCACCTTTGTTGATTAAGGCATATTTAGAAAAAATGAATAAGTCTGAAATACTATTAGTGATGGTTGGCGGAATGGCAACTGTAGCTGGTGCGGTCTTAGCTGCATACATAGGATTTTTAGGTGGTAACGACCCTATATTAAGACTTGAATTTGCAAAACACCTATTAGCTGCCTCAGTTATGGCTGCTCCTGGAGCAATTGTTATCTCTAAAATACTATACCCGCAAACTGAAGCTGTAGATACCGATGTAAATGTATCTCAAGATAAAATTGGAGCAAATATATTAGATGCTATTGCAAATGGTACAACAGAAGGTTTAAAACTAGCCGTAAATGTTGGCGCTATGCTTTTGGTTTTTGTTGCTCTTATAGCAATGATTAATGGTATTTTAGGTGGAGCTGCAAGCTTTGATGGACTTACTGTAGAATCTTTAAATATTTCATGGCATTTTACACCATTAAATGAAGTAATTGCAAACAACACTCAATATGATAGTTTATCATTAGAGTTTCTTTTAGGATATACTTTTGCCCCATTAATGTGGTTAATTGGTGTAGCTAAGGAAGACATTATGCTTATGGGACAATTGTTAGGTGTAAAATTAGCTGCAAGTGAATTTATCGGTTACAAACAATTAGCAGAACTTAAAGATGTTGCTTCAGGCACACATTTTACCTACAATAAATCAATTTTAATGGCTACTTACATGCTTTGTGGTTTTGCGAACTTTGCTTCAATAGGTATACAAATTGGAGGTATTGGATCTTTAGCCCCTAGCCAAAGAAAAACATTATCAGAACTTGGCCTAAAAGCTGTTTTAGGAGGCTCTATTGCCTCTTTACTATCAGCTACAATTGCCGGAATGATACTTGGATAAAAACATCTAAGCATCATTATTATATTTCAAAATCAAATTTGTTTTAATCCATTAATAACTGAGATTATAAAATAGTCAATTGATTTATTATTTTTGATTTCAAATTATTTTTAGCACCATAAATCTATTTCAACAATATGAAACAATATCACGATTTATTAAAACACGTATTAGAAACAGGCAACCAAAAAGGCGACCGTACCGGTACCGGAACTAAAAGTGTTTTTGGTTATCAAATGCGTTTTGACTTAAGTGAAGGTTTCCCTATGGTAACCACTAAAAAATTACATTTAAAATCTATTGTTTACGAACTTTTATGGTTTTTAAAAGGAGATACTAATATAAAATATCTTCAAGAAAATGGTGTTCGAATCTGGAATGAATGGGCTGATGAAAATGGTGACTTGGGGCCTGTTTATGGACATCAATGGCGTAACTGGAATAGTGATGATATAGACCAAATTAAAGAGGTAATTCATTCTTTAAAAAACAATCCTAATAGCAGAAGAATGATTGTATCGGCATGGAACCCTAGTGTTTTACCTGACACCTCTAAATCTTTTTCCGAGAACGTTGCAAATGGAAAAGCCGCATTACCACCTTGTCATGCATTTTTTCAATTTTATGTTTCCGACGGTAAATTATCTTGCCAATTATACCAACGAAGTGCAGATATATTTTTAGGCGTACCTTTTAATATTGCATCATACGCTTTATTTACAATGATGATGGCACAAGTTTGTGGTTATGAAGCAGGTGAATTTATACACACTTTTGGAGATGCTCATATCTACAATAACCATATGGAGCAAGTAGAACTTCAATTAAGTAGAGAACCTAAACCTTTACCTAAAATGACTTTAAATCCTGATATTAAAGATATTTTAGATTTCAAATTTGAAGATTTTACGCTGAGTGGTTACGAACCACACCCCCATATTAAAGGAATAGTAGCAATCTAAAAAATAAAAAGCCCCTCAATTAATAATAACAGAGGGGCTTTTTTATATTTAAAACTATAGTGCTAAAATCGAATTCTCTGCACCTGCGTAATCATTCCATTTCAAACCATCAGCTTCAGGTTCGTTTACGTAAATATCATCAATAAGATATTTAAATTCGTAAGATTGCTCCTTAGGCAAATCAATAGTACCTTTAAAAGTACCATTCTTTAATTTTCTTAAAGATCCATTTTTTGGATTCCAATCGTTAAAGTCACCAACAACAAAAACTTTTCCTGCATTCTCTGCTGGTACTGTAAAAGTAACCTTACAAACCGGCTTACTTTTTAAAAATTGTTTTGTAATAGCCATAGTCTTTTGTTTTTTATTCATTACAAATCAACATATAAAAATATTGATTACCAACATGTTATCACCGATTTATGAAATTAACAAAATTGAATTTACAAAAAATTAGAATTCTCAATTTATCGCAATATTTTTTTGTAAACAATAAAATGCTACTTCATTTTTTTTATGATATCAATAACTTTATTTACATTTTTCATAGAATTATAAAAATGAAAACTCAAACGAATACCATCTCCTCTTTGCGTGCACATTATATCATTATTAGTAAGAGTGTCAAATAATTTCTGACCTCCCTTTACATTAAAAATAGTACTATGTTCATCTCTATCAATAACAGTTTCATCTAAAACGTTTAATTTTTTAAATTCTTTAAAAGCCTGATTACTTATTTCTTTATTGTGTTTTGTTATATTTTCCATTCCTATAGATGTAAGGTATTCAAGAGAAAACTTCAAACTCCCAAAAGCTAATGTATCTAAATGGCCCGGCTCAAAATGCTTAATAAAAGGAAATTTATCTTTTCCATCTAAATTTCCACTTGCTGAATTGAACCCCGAAAAACTTAAAGAAAATTTACTCTTAACATCCTCTTTGAAAAGCAAAAACCCGTTACCTGCACCTGACAAAAGCCATTTATAAGCACTTGCTCCCAAAACATCTATTCCTGATGTTTCAAAATCAAAACTTTCTGTACCGCAATATTGAGTTGCATCAGCAATAATTAAAAGTTCAGGAAATTCTTTTTTTAGTTTTTGTAAAAAACTTAAATCGATTTTAAATCCATTAATCCATTGGATAAGACTTAATGCTAAAACAGAAATATTTTTCTCTTTAATTGTTTTTAAAATATCATCTTCTAATTTACTTGAGAGTTGCAAACAAGAAACTTCAAAATCTCTACTTAAAAATGGCCATTTTAAAGATGGATAATCTTCTTCAATCATTAAAACCTTGTGCTTTTTATCTAAGCCTTCTAAAAGGATATTAAGTCCTAATGAAAAATTTTGCACTAAAGCTACGTTTTCCGCCTTGCAGTTAAAAAAACGCCCCACGACAGTTCTTGTATCTTCTAAAAGTTTTGTTGCTTTAAGTTTGAAATTACTTCCACCTATTAAATAATCCAAATCATGTTCTTGCCTCCAATCTAACAAGCCATCATACATAATACCAGTTGTTGCTGTATTTGCATATATATACTGATCTAAAATCGGAAAATCTTTACTTATCTTTTGCATATTATGAATAGTTGAAAATAGTATTTATAGTATATTTGTTAGTAAAGATACATATTGACATGTTTTCTAAAGAAAAAAAAGAGTCCGAAATAAATATTCAACAACATGAGTTGTTAGAGAATGCTCAATTAAGAATTAAGCAGAAAAAACGTTTGTTTACACATTTCGTAATTTTCTTAATAGGAAGCGTTTTTTTAATTTTAATAAACAAGATATTAAAATATGGAGACACCTACAACTGGTTTATTTGGGCTATAACTTTCTGGGCTTTTTTATTTATAATGCATTGTGTAAATGTTTTTGTTACACAAAAATTTATGGGCAAAGATTGGGAGCGAGTACAAAGAGAGAAGCTTGTTAAAAAACAAAAAGAAAGAATATCTGAATTGCAAAAAGAAATTGAGACTGAATTTCCCACATCTCAAATCAATAAAAAAAAAGAAGATTGAAAACTATCACTTTAATAGCTGCTGCTGCTGAAAACAACGCATTAGGAAAAGATAATGATTTACTCTGGCATTTACCTGATGATTTTAAGCGTTTTAAAAAGCTTACAACAAAGCACAGCATCATTATGGGGAGAAAAACTTTTGAAAGCTTCCCTAAGCCCCTACCGAACAGAAAACACATCGTAATAACAAGAGACAAAGACTATACTATTAATTTTGACGATTGTTACGTTGTTCATAGCCTAGAGGAAGCCTTAACTCTTGACAAAGACAATGAATTAACTTACATTATTGGCGGAGGAGAAATTTATGCCTTAGGACTAGAAAAAGCAAATAAAATAGAACTCACTAGAGTTCATGAATCTTTTGAGGCAGATGCATTTTTTCCTGAATTCAATATTTCTAACTGGGAACTAACTCATAAAGAACACCACCCTAAAGACGATAAGCATAAATATGATTTCACCTATCTAACTTATCTTAAAAAAAAGGTTTAACTCAGAAATTTAAATAGCTGACATCTACAGTATACCCTTTCAGAAAGGTTTTCAGAATTGCAACATCTGCATTAGTATATAGTTGATTAGTAGATACTCCTGTTTCTAACAACAAATCATATTTTTCTAAAACATTTTTAGTCTGTTTAGCTACAGCCTCTCCTGAATCTATAATTTGTATATGAGGCGGCATTAACCCTTTTAAAACAGGAATTAAATATGGGTAATGTGTGCACCCTAAAACCAAATGATCAATCCCCTGCTCTACCATCGGAGTAATATATTTTAAAAGTAGTTGACGAGTTTCAATGCTATTAACGAGTCCAGCTTCAATAAGAGGAACTAAACCCTCACCATCTTGTTCTATTATAGTAATACCTTTTGAATAGGCGTTAGAAGTATTATTAAAAAGTGCACTTGACAAAGTTCCTTTTGTTGCCAAAATACCAATTTTTTTTGATGTTGATTTTAAAACTGCTGGCTTTATAGCCGGCTCAATGCCAATAAATGGTATATCGAATTTACTTCGTAAGTAAGAAATAGCATTTGTTGTTGCTGTGTTACATGCTACAACTATAATTTTACAATTTCTACTTAATAAATACTCTGTATTTTTGATACTTAAATCAAGTATTTCTTGAGGGCTTTTTTCACCATATGGTGCATTTTTACTATCAGCTAAGTATATAGTATCTTCAAAAGGCAATACTTTCTTAATCTCTTTCCAAATAGAAGTACCTCCGATACCTGAATCAAAAATACCAATAGACTGCTTATTCATACACGTATCTATAAAACGTTTTATTATCTTTTGATAAAGTTACACCAATAATAAGTCTCTACTAAAAAAGAATATTATTAAAAATAAGTCAAAAAAAAAGCCCACTTTTAAAGTGAGCTTTTTTTATATCTTTTAGAGTTTCAATCTAGAAACCTAATTCTTTTTTTACTAAAGGTAATAAATCAGTACCTGTTGCTACAATTACACCACTACCTTGAGAAGAATCTAAAACGTAGTTCATGCCTTGAACTCCTGCTACTTTCTCAATTGCAGCTTTAGCCTTATCTGAAATAGGACCTAACAATGCAATTTGTTTAGTTTGTAATTCTTGAGATGCTTTTTGACGAGCTTCTTGAATTGTTTTTTCGAAACCTTGTAATTCAGCTCCTCTTTTTTGATTTTCCTCGTCAGACTTACTAGCTGCTTCACTCTGGTATTGCTTATACTTATTCTGCAACTCAGTCATTGAGCTTTGTATATCTGCTCCGTAAGTTTCTTCTAATTTCTTTAACTCAGCTTCAGCAGCCTTCATTTCTGGCATTTGAGACATTAATTCTGTTACATTAATATGTGCAACTTTATTTTGTGCGTTTACAAAACCTGTAGTTGCTACAAATAAAACTACTGCTGCTACTATTCCTTTTAAGTGTTTCATGATTTTTAAATTACAATTTGAGTATTAAATTAATGGTTTTATTCCGTTGAGGAATTTTTTGATATTAAATTATTTATTGTCTTCGCTTTCTTGTGTTGCTTTTTTCTTAGCCTCACGTTCTTCTAATAATTTCTTACGTCTTTCTTCGTAAGCTTTTTTTCTTTCTTCTCTTAACTTTAGTTGCTCTTCACGCTTTTCAGCAGATGTTTTATCTCTAGCTTCTTGCGCTTCTTGCGCTTGAGATAAACGCTCTTTTAGAGCATCTGTCATTTCTCTTTCTACTGGCTCAGCCTCATAATCATCCAAAGCATTTCTTTTATTCACTCTTTCTCTGGCCGCACTTACCTTTCGTGTACGAGAAATAGCTTTCAAGACTAATTCACTTAGATCCAATCTTTTTTCTGCATACAACATTACAACATCTGCAGATTTATCAAAAATTAAATCATATTTTTTATTCTGACCTATTTTCTGCACTTCATTAAAAACCTGATCTTGTATCGGCTGTATCAACCTTTGTTTCGATAAAACTAAATCTCCATTAGGTCCAAATCTGTCCTGCTGATAATCGAACATTTCTTTCTCTAAAATTTTTATCTCCTCTTCTCGCTCTTCTATAAGCTCTGCTGTTAAAAGAACTTTTTCTGCTATCAGATCTTTTTTCATTTGATCAATAGCACTTTGTTCTTGTTCGATTTCTAATTTCCATTTCTGAACCTTAGCATCTAACTGCAAATTAGCTTCTCGATATTCTTCAACATTCTCTAGAATGTATTCCATATCTACATAAGCTATTCGAACCCCACGTTGTTGAGAAAAACCAGTAAAGGCAAATAACGCAACACTTATTATTAAAAGAACCTTTGTTTTCATTTCGTTTACATTTATCTAGTATAGAAAATATCGTGCCAAAATAAATAAATATTTTAAGAAAGCGAGTAGAATACTGAAGTTTAGTTTTAAAAACTTTAAATTTTACAGCTTTTTTTAAAATAAAAACACGTATTACAATCTAAAAGACTATTAAATTATTAATCAGTAGAAAGCAATACGTGTTTTATATTATTAAAATTGTTGCCCAATAATAAAATGGACTTCCCACCCATTAGGCTCATTAGTTCCTGAAATATAATCACTATCAAAACCATAACCAAAATCAATTCCTAAAAGACCAAAAGCCGGCATAAATATACGCAAACCAGCACCTACTGATCTTTTAATTTCGAATGGGTTAAACTCTTTAAAATTATTAAAAGAATTTCCTCCTTCTGCAAAAACAAGTCCATAAATAGACGCTGAAGGTTTTAACGTTAATGGATACCTAAGTTCCATTGAAAATTTGTTATAAATTACAGCTCCATCTTGCTGACCTGTAGTTGTATTAAAAGGTGTCACACTATTATTAGCATACCCTCTTAACTGTACATTTTCACGGCCATCTAAAGTAAAATTACCCATACCATCACCACCAACATAAAAACGCTCAAAAGGCACATCGCCAACCTCAGCATTATAACTTCCTAAAAATCCAAATTCTGCGTTTGTTCGCAATACTAAAGATTTATCAGATCTATTACCTGCTAATGTAGTATACCAATCACCTTTAAAGTTTACTTTATAAAACTCTAACCATTTAAAACGCTCTTGTTCTATTCGCTGAGCTTCTGTACCTGAAGTATTTTCAAGTGCTGCTTCATCTTCATTTAACTGAGCATAATCTGTACCATTAAATAAAGACCATGGTGGTGTAAATTTTGCTTTGATTTCAAAATTAGAACCAGAGGTTGGGAATATTGGGTTAGTTCCTGCTGATCTTCTTGAGATTCCTAATGTATAAGCTAAAGAGTTTACATTACCATTACCGAAATTAAATAAACCTAGGTTATAGTTATTAAACTCATACAACTGATACCCTACAGAATGTGAAATTGTAAAATAATCATCAGGCCACTGTACTCTTTTTGCTAAACCAAATGTTATTCCTGTAATCGAGAATGTTTGATTTGGATCTCTCTCAAAACTACTAAAACCTGAACTTGTATCGAAAGCAAATTGCTTTGTTCTAGACAATGAAGTACTAAAACTTACTGGTTTTTTACCACCTAACCATGGTTCTGAAAAGTTTAAACTATAAACTCTATATGTTTGACTTGCCTGTAAACGTAATGCAAATGTTTGTCCATCTCCCATCGGAACTGGCTTATACTCTTTACCGTTAAATAAGTTTTTTATAGAAAAATTACTGAATGACAGACCCAAAGTTCCTATAAAACCTCCACCACCATAACCACCTTGTAATTCAATTTGGCTAGAACCAGACTCTACTAAACTATAATTCAAATCTACAGTTCCTGCATTAGGGTCTGGATTAATTACATCTGGCTTTACATTTTCTGCATCAAAAAAGCCTAATGCACCAAGCTCTCTAATACTACGAATAATATCTGCTTTATTATATTTTTGACCTGGTCTTGTACGTAATTCTCTAAAGACTACATGATCATTTGTTCTATCATTACCATCAATAGTAACGTGGTCCAAAAATGTTTCTTTACCTTCTATTATTCGTATTTCAAAATTAATAGTGTCATTTGAAGCTGACATCTCAACAGGTGTTACTCTTGAAAACATATACCCGTTGTTTTGGTATGCACTCGTTATATCATTAGGATCTGGCCTCGTATTATCTTCTATTCTTTCTTTTAACAATACACCATTATATACATCACCTTTTTTAAGACCTAATAAAGAGCTTAATTGCCTATCTGTATACACTGTATTACCAACAAAATCAATATCACCGAAATAATACTTATTTCCTTCTTCTACTTTAATATTTATATCTATTAAATCTTCACCATCATTAATGATACTATCAGAAATTACACGAGCATCTCTGTACCCCTTTTCTGCATAACTCTCAATTAAGCTTACTAAATCTGCCTCATATTCTTCTGGAATATATTTAGACCTTTTAAGTTTTAAGATGTTTTTAAAAGACTTTTCTTTTGTCTTCTTAAGAGCTTTTTTTAATTTTTTATCAGAAATTTTCTCATTCCCTTCAAAACTAATACTCCCAATTTTTACTTTTGAACCCTTTTTGATATTCATAACCATGCTCTGCGCATTGGTTTCTGACGTATCCTTAGCTGTAGATATAGTTACTTTCGTATTTAAAAAACCTTTCTTCTTATATTTATTCTGAAGGTAATTTTTTGTGTTAGCTATTAAATTTTCAGTAATTTTCTTACCTTTTTTAAGGTCAGTATCTTTTAAGATTTCAGCAATTTTACCTTTTTTAACACCATAAACGGTTACATTAGATAAGGTAGGACGTTCTAAAATATTTAATTCTAAATAGATATTTTCACCCTCCACTTTAGTGATATACATACTAATATCACTAAAAAGCTCTAAGCCCCACAACTTATTGATAATAGAACTAATCTCTTCTCCAGGCACAGTTATTGGTTGCCCATCACGAAGACCTGTATATGTTTTTACAGTCTGTTCATTATAACTCTCTAATCCTGAAACTGTTAAACCTGCCAAAATATATTTCTTACCCTCTTCATAAGAAGAGCTTTGGGCTGACCCTACAAGGCTTGTTAAAAATAAAATAAGGGTAGTAAGTACTAATTGGTAAGAAATGTTCTTTTTCGCATTTCTAGGTAAGTTGTTCGCTTGTTTTTCCAAATCTTCGTTCTCTATTTTGGTAATTTAAAATTGCTTTGACCAAATGCTCCTCATTAAAATCGGGCCATAAAACATCGGTAAAATATAATTCAGCATATGCTATCTGCCAAAGTAAAAAATTACTGATACGATGCTCACCACTAGTACGAATAAGCAAGTCTACATCTGGCAAATTATGCGTGTAAAGATGGTTATTAATAATGGTTTCATCAATATTTTCAATAGAAATTATATTATTTTTAACTTTGGCGCTTATGGCCTGCACAGCATTCTTAAGCTCTTCTCTAGCCCCGTAACTTAGTGCTAAAGTCAAAGTCATACCCGTATTCCCACTAGTTTTCGCCATCACCTCTTGCAATTCTCTATTTGCTTTTTTAGGTAATGAGTCTATATTTCCAATTGTATTTAAACGAATATTATTATCCATAAATGTTACTAGTTCTTTTTTTAAAGAAGAAACTAATAATCGCATTAATGTATCGACCTCGAACTTTGGTCTTTTCCAATTTTCTGTAGAAAAAGTGTATAACGTAAGGAAAGAAATTCCGATTTGAACACAAGACTCAACAGTATCTCGAACTGTTTTAACTCCGTTTTCATGACCAAAAACACGCATTTTACCATGTTGTTTAGCCCATCTACCATTACCATCCATGATAACTGCCATGTGGTTTGGTAATT
Source organism: Cellulophaga sp. HaHaR_3_176 (assembly GCF_019021925.1). Taxonomy (NCBI): domain Bacteria; kingdom Pseudomonadati; phylum Bacteroidota; class Flavobacteriia; order Flavobacteriales; family Flavobacteriaceae; genus Cellulophaga; species Cellulophaga sp. HaHaR_3_176. The sequence goes on along the minus strand of NZ_CP058990.1, from coordinate 67,123 downwards.
TATTTTTATCAATACTATCTATAGTGCTCATATATGTGCTACTAAAAACAATCAGAACATGGTTTTCTCTTAAATGTATAGGTCAATGTAACCCCTGAAAAAACATACCAATCATTACTAAAAATGTTCCCGAAATCAACATTGTTCTCTAAAGATTCTAAATTAGGATCTTTAGGGTTGCTGAAATCTAAATTATCTGTAAACGTATATCTGGCTCCTATTTCGGCCCCAAGAATAAACGATTGACTAATTCTATATTTAAAACCAACAATCATAGGTATTGCAAAAGTACCATCTCGTTGATTTTCATCATCTATAACAAAGTTTGCATCAATATAATTATAGTCATACCTTAAATAGGTTACTCCTGTATATAAATAAGGCGTGAAAGCATCACCCAATCTATGCAAATTATATTCAACAAAGTTAAATTCTAACCCCGCAGAAAATTCTAAAACATTATTATTTACAACATACGCTCTCTCTTGCCTAGAAGACAAATTGGATTTAGTATCATCAGCTGTGAATTCTCCATATAATAAACTTGCTCTCCAAGCATACCTTTTACTTATATTCCACTTAAAAATACCCCCTAAACCAATACCTGAAGGCGCAATATAATTCGTTCTCCCGACATCACCTATATTATTTACTCCACCAGCCATAATACCAACCTCATAGGTTTGCCCTTTCAGTGACAAAGAAAAAAATGACAAGGTGATTATTAGCGCAAAAAATGTCTTCATGAGTTATAAAAGTTTGCAAATATAACAATTTCAATAGTTTGTAAAACTTTAATTATTACATTGTTGTTCTCTCTTTGATAAACAACAATTAACCTCTTTTATTGTTTTAGGTGCGTCAATTACGTCTATCCTCACCCCACAAAAGCTTGTTTCGCAATGTTTTCAAAAAACTTTCAGATGTATATTCTATCATTTTGATAGTAAACGATGCTTTTTTTACTGTAATTTCAGTACCGTTTTCTAACGTTGCTATTCGAGAATCAAGAGAAATTAAATGATTTTCCTCTCTACCCGAAACTTTTAATTTTATGATAGTATCATCAGAAATAACTAACGGCCTTGCATTTAAATTATGAGGTGCTATTGGCGTTAATATTAATGATTTTGCGGTAGGCTCTATAACAGGACCACCACAACTTAATGAATACCCTGTTGAACCTGTTGGTGTACCAACAATAAGACCATCAGCCCAATATGAAGTCAAATACTCATCATTTAAACTTGTATCGACAGTTATCATAGAGGTAGTATCCTTTCTACTAACAGTAACCTCATTAAGGGCAAAATTCAAGTCTTCAAGCTCAGGAGCTACTGGGTTGGTATGTACCTCCACCAATGTTCTTTCCACAATAGTATACGTTCCCGCCACAAATTCTTTTACAACTTTACGAACATCTTCTTTTTTAAATGTCGACAAGAAACCTAATCGACCGGTATTTACACCTACAATAGGAATACCTAAATCTTTTACATATGTTATTGCTCTAAGAACCGTTCCATCGCCACCAAAACTCACAAACATATCAAAAGAAGAATCTAAACCTTCTTTCATTGAAAAAACCTGATAAGCATCTATTTTCTTAGATTTAGAAAGTAAATCATAAAATTCTTCCTCAAAAAACACTTCAGAAGCCCCTTCTAATTCATCTAACAATTCAACAACATAATCTAAAGCGTTATCAGAATATGTTTGACCGTAAATAGCAACTTTCATACCCATTAGACGTTTAAGTATTTATTTAAATAATCAGACCGCTGTCTTAAATCTTCTAAAAATTGATCATCATTATTTCCAAACAAAATAGTATAATTATAACGTCTAAATGTCTGAATAACATCGTTTAAATTTGTAGAACCTATTTTTATAGTCACCTGCACAACGTCATTAACCGTATCAGTTATAAACCCTCCAATCAACTTTGTGTTATTACTTTCTACAATTTGCGCTATTTCACTAAACGAATAATCTTTAACACCTTTAGCTACTACTAAAACACCACCTGGATCTGTAAAAAAAGGAGTGTCGATAAAAACAGACACAATATCATTTAAATCATAATAACCAACTACTAGAGAATCTTCATCTACAATTGGCAGTAAATTTGCTTCATTTCTAGCAAATGCTTCTAAAACATCTAACCAAGATGTTTCCTTATTAACAGCAAAAGCCTCTAGGTTATATCTAAAATCTTCAATTTTCTTCAATACCTCTACTTCCTCCATATCGTTCTCAGCTATTAAACCTAAGAATTTACCCTTTTCAGTTATAGCTACATGAGAATATGTAGTTTCACCAAAAAAGCGACAAATTTCTGACATTGAATCTTCCAATTCAAAAACCGGAATAGAAGTAAGGATGTGTGATTGTATATTCATACTAATATATTATAATGCAAATTACTAATTAAATACTTCAAAAAGCATACCTAATTTGTATTTTTGTTAAATAAAAGCACACTACAAAATGACAAAATTAAGTGTTAATATAAATAAGATTGCCACTCTTAGAAATGCTAGAGGCGGAAACATGCCTAATTTATTAAATGTATCTAAAGACATCGAAGATTTTGGAGCACAAGGTATTACCATACACCCCAGGCCCGACGAAAGACATATTAAATATAACGATGCTAGAGCACTAAAAAGTATTGTAACTACAGAATACAATATAGAAGGAAACCCAAATCCGAAATTTATTGATTTAGTCTTAGAGGTAAAACCAACTCAAGTGACACTTGTGCCTGATGCTGTAGACGCAATTACATCTAACGCAGGATGGGACACTGAGAAACATTTTGATTTTTTAAAAGAAGTTATTGATACTTTTAAAAAAAACGGAATTAGAACTTCAATTTTTGTGGATCCAAATCCGCTTATAATTGAAAAAGCTGCAGAAATAGGAACCGACAGAATTGAACTTTACACTGAAAGTTTTGCTAAGGATTATGCTATTGCTAAAACCGAAGAAGAAAAACAAAATGCCGTACGCCTATTTAATATTGCTGCAAAAAAAGCCACTGAAGTTAACTTAGGCATTAATGCTGGGCACGACTTAAGTTTGGATAATATTCAATTTTTTAAAGAAAACACACCTAACTTACTAGAAGTTTCTATAGGTCACGCACTTATTTGCGAATCGTTATACTTTGGTCTAGAAAACGTAATTAACATGTACTTGAATAAATTAAAATAATGCAATTATTACACTCTCAAATACTAGGTCAAGGAAAACCAATGATTATATTACATGGTTTTTTAGGCATGTCAGACAATTGGAAAACACTAGGTGCAAAATATGCTGAAATAGGCTATAACGTTCATCTTATCGATCAACGCAACCACGGCAAAAGTTTTCAATCTGAAAATTTTAATTATGATTTTCTAACTGAAGATCTTAAAAATTATTTTGACTACCACAACATAGATAAAGCAATTGTTTTAGGTCATTCAATGGGTGGAAAAACAGCAATGCAGTTCGCTTGCACGTACCCTGAAAAGACTGATAAATTATTAATTGCTGATATTGGTCCTAAATTTTACCCACCCCACCACCAAGGCATTATTAACGCATTAAATAGTTTAAATATAGACAAGCTTACCTCTAGAGGTGAAGCCGATGAAAAATTAACAAAAGCAATTAAAGATTACGGAACTCGACAATTTTTACTTAAAAACCTATACTGGAAAGAAAAAGGAAAATTAGATTTCAGGTTTAATTTAAGTGTTTTAAGTAATAAAATGGAAGAGGTAGGAGAAAATATTAGCGCAACCGAAAGCTACGCTGGCCCTACTCTTTTTTTAAGAGGTGACAAATCGGAATATATAGTTCAAGAAGATTATGCTACAATTAAACGTCATTTTCCGTTAGCAGAAATTAAAACTATTGATAACGCAGGTCATTGGCTACATGCTGAAAACCCAAAACAATTTTTCAAATTCTCTTCATTGTTTATGAATTCCTAAAAAAAGGTGTTTTTTATTATGCATGCATAATTTTTTTAGTCATTTCGTTGTCAGTATCATAATTTTAATTAATTTTGGTAGTATCGCATTATGTGCAATTTCATCCAAACTATAACTCAAAAAAATTATAAATGAAAAAGACTATCGCATTATTCGCCTTTGGCGCTCTACTTGCATCTTGTTCTGATGACGAAGATTCAATAACGGAGCCAATGGAACCAACCCCCGTAGTTTACACAAGCGGTACTGCAGATTTCACAAAATATGTTTCGGTAGGTAATTCACTAACAGCAGGCTATTCAGATAGCGCTTTATTTACAGATGGACAGACAGCTAGTTTTACAAATATGCTAGCAGGCAACTTTGCACTTGCTGGTGGTGGAGATTTTAATATTCCACTCATGTCAGATAATTTAGGAGGCTTAACACTTGGAGGAGAACCACTCGACGGTTTTGGCAATAGATTGATTTTATCTTTTATAACAGGGTCACCTAACCCAGTACCTGTTAATGGGCAAGGAACAACTGAAATTACAAATGTAATATCTGGCCCTTTTAACAACATGGGCGTACCAGGAGCGAAAAGTTTTCACTTAGGCGTTCAGGGTTACGGCAATGTTCAAGCTCTACCAAATGCAAACCCATACTTTATCAGAATGGCATCATCTCCTAATGCAACGGTTATTGGCGATGCGGTTAGTCAAAATCCAACATTTTTCTCTTTATGGATCGGAAACAATGATATCTTAGGTTACGCTACTTCAGGTGGAGCAGGAGAAGATCATAATGAAACAAATAATTTTGACCCAACTACATATGGTAGTAACGATATTACAAATACAAACGTATTCGCTTCTGTTTATAATGGTTTACTAGAAGCCTTAACAGCTAACGATGCTGGCGGCGTACTTGTTAACATTCCAGATGTGACTACTATTCCTTATTTTACAACAGTACCCTTCAACCCTGTGCCACTTGATGCTGCAACAGCAGACCAAGTAAATTCAGGTTATGCTCTATATAACGGTGGCGTTGAAAATTATAGACTTGCAGGTCTTATTTCTGATGATGATGCCGCTGCAAGAACTATAACATTTGCAGAAGGTTTAAATGCCGTAGTTATTGTAGATGAGTTTTTAATTGAACTACCTGGTTTACCAAAATACAGACAAACTACTGCGAGTGATTTAATGGTTTTAACAGCAAGAAGTTTTATTGGCACATTAGCAGACCCTAGCAACCCTGCTAGCGTAAATGGAATAGGCGTTCCTTTAGCTGATAACTGGGTTTTAACCCCACAAGAACAAGAAGATGTTGCAATAGCTACGGAAGGTTACAACGCCGTAATCGCTAATATGGCTATACAATATGATTTACCACTAGTAGACGCTAATACATTCTTAACTTCTGTTGCTATTTCAGGAGTAACATTATCTGACGGCAGCAATGTAACTGCCACATACGGTACAGGTGGCGCCTTCTCTTTAGATGGTGTACATCCATCCCCGAGAGGCTACTCATTAATTGCCAATGAATTTGTAAAACAAATTAATACTAAATACGGATCGAATTTACCAGGTGTAGATCCTTTAGATTACAAAGGACTTTATATTAATTAATATATCGTATTTATTTATAACTTTAAGGTGCCTTTTAAAAGGCGCCTTTTTTATTTTATTTAATCTAAAGAAAATTATATGAAACTTATATTAAGAATACTTTTAAGCGCTATCGCTGTAGTGATTTTATCAAAAATACTACCAAACGTAAATGTAGACAGCTACATGACTGCAATAATAGTTGCAGTAGTACTAAGCCTACTTAACTTTATTGTAAAACCAATTTTAGTGATTTTAACCCTACCTGTAACCATTGTTACGTTTGGACTCTTTCTCTTAATTATTAATGCAATAATCATACTTTTAGCAAGCAATTTAATCGATGGTTTTGCTGTTGAAGGTATCTGGTGGGCTTTGTTATTTAGCCTTTGTTTATCCTTTTTACAATCTATTTTATTCTCCTTATTAAAAGAAGATAAAAAAAATTAACTTATCGTTTGAAATTCAGTGATTTAAAAACTTGCCTCAATTCGCAAAATGTAGTACTTTTGCATCCCATTTTATTGAAGTAAAATTAGATATAGAGATGAATATCACTAAAGAACAGATTGACGAATTAAATGCTGTTGTAAAGGTTGCCGTTACAAAAGATGACTACCAAGACAAAGTTGAAACTATCCTAAAAGATTACAGGAAACAAGCTAACATTCCTGGATTCAGAAAAGGGCAAGTACCTATGGGTCTTATAAAAAAGCAATACGGCAAAGCCGTATTGGTTGATGAGGTAAACAAATTAATACAAGACAACCTAAATAAATTTCTTACTGAAGAAAAATTAGATGTTCTGGGTAATCCTTTACCAAAACAACGTGATAATTTTGATTGGGATTCAGAAAATTTTGATTTTGAATTTGAATTAGGTTTAGCTCCTAGTTTTAATATCGATTTAAAAACAAAGAAAGCAATCACACATTATCAAATAGTTGCTGACAATAAAATGATAGATGAGCAAGTAGAACGTATTCAAAAACAGTACGGAAAACTTGTAAATAAATCAGAAGCTAGCAAAAAAGATGAAGTTAGTGGTGTTTTCAAAAACGAAGAAGAAGAAATAGAAAACAAAGCTACTTTAGAGCTAAGCACTTTAAAAAGCAAAAAAGCTATTGATGCACTTGTTGGAAAAAAAGTTGGTGATGTTGTTACGGTAAACACTAAAGGCTTATTCAAAGAAGATCAAGAATTAGCTACAGCTTTAGGTATACCAGCAGAAAAAGCTGCTGAACTAAAAGTTGACATTAGCTTTACTATTGAAGAAATTAATGAAAGAGAGCCAGCTGCTCTTGATCAAGAATTATTTGATAAACTTTTTGGAAAAGATGTAGTTAAAACTACTGAAGAGCTTAAAGGAAAAATTAAAGAAGATTCTGAAACACAATTTGCTCAGCAATCAGACCAAAGGTTATTAAATGATATTACTGAAAATTTCATTGAAAACACAAAATTTGATTTACCTACTGAGTTTTTAAAAAAATGGATTCAGCATACTGGCGAAAAAACACTTACTAACGATGAAGCTGCGGCTGAATTCGAAAAATCAGAAAAAGGTTTACGCTACCAATTAATTGAAGGTAAAATAATTACAGAAAACAACCTTCAGGTTCAGTTTGATGAATTGAAAGAATTTGCTAAAGGTTTTATCAAATCTCAGATGGCACAATTCGGACAATTAAACCCTGCTGAAGATGAATTAGACAACATCGCTGGTAGAGTTTTATCAAACCAAGATGAAGTTAAACGCTTATCTGAACAATTAATGAGTCAAAAATTAATTGATTTATATAAAGAAAAAGCAAATCTAAAATCTAAAGAAGTTACTTACGAAAACTTTGTAAAGGAAGTTTACGGATAGTTTTCCTAAGATAAAATAAGTATCTTTACGGTGTTGAAAACATGTTTTCAACACCTTTTTTTATTTAATATCATATTTAAAAAATCTATGGATTACGGAAAAGAATTCAAGAATTACGCTATAAAAGACCAAGGTATTAGCAGCATGTACTATGATAAAATCATGAGTAGCATGTATCCTACAAATATGACTCCTAATATTATTGAAGAGCGCCAGATGAATGCAATTGCAATGGATGTTTTTTCAAGATTAATGATGGATAGAATTATATTTTTAGGAACTGGAATAAACGACCAAGTTGCTAATATTGTTCAAGCTCAATTGTTATTTTTAGAAAGTGCAGATGCTAATAAAGACATCCAAATTTACATTAACTCTCCAGGAGGTAGTGTTTATGCAGGTCTAGGCATTTATGACACTATGCAATACATAAAACCAGATGTTGCTACTATTTGCACAGGAATGGCTGCATCAATGGGTGCTGTACTTTTATGTGCTGGTGAAAAAGGTAAACGTAGTGGACTTACTCACTCTAGAGTTATGATACATCAACCAATGGGAGGTGCTCAAGGACAAGCTAGTGATATCGAAATTACTGCTAGAGAAATCTTGAAATTAAAGCAAGAATTATACGAAATTATAGCACAACACTCTGACCAGTCTATTGACAAGGTTAATGAGGATAGCGATAGAGATTACTGGATGAAGGCTGACGAAGCTAAAAACTACGGTATGATTGACGAAATTCTTGTAAGAGAAAAGAAATAATTTCGACTAATTTATAATGCTACTATAGCTTATTTATTATTTTTTAAAACTAAAACGAATTTTTTTCGTTTATATAGGTAATAAGATTACCAAATTATGGCAAAAGAAAGTTTAGAGTGCTCTTTTTGTGGGCGAAAAAAACCAGAAACAAATCTGCTTATCGCTGGGTTAGATGCTCATATTTGCGATCGTTGTATTGAACAAGCTCACGGTATTGTTACCGAAGAGTCCAATCAATCTAAAAACGAAGATCTTTCATCTGAATTAGTATTAAAGAAACCTTTAGAAATTAAAGATTTTCTTGATACATTTATAATCGGACAAGAAAGAACTAAAAAAGTAATGTCTGTTGCTGTATACAATCATTACAAAAGATTATTACAACCTTCTTCTCAAGACGATGATGTCGAGATACAGAAGAGTAATATCATAATGGTTGGACAAACTGGAACTGGAAAAACATTAATGGCTAAAACAATTGCTAAAATGTTAAACGTTCCTTTAGCTATTGTTGATGCTACTGTACTTACCGAAGCTGGTTATGTTGGTGAAGATGTTGAAAGTATACTTACTAGACTTTTACAAGCTGCTGATTATAATTTAGAAAAAGCAGAACGCGGTATTGTTTTTATTGATGAAATTGATAAAATTGCTCGTAAAAGCGATAACCCTTCTATTACTAGAGATGTTTCTGGCGAAGGAGTTCAACAAGGTTTATTAAAATTGTTAGAAGGTACGGTTGTAAATGTTCCACCAAAAGGAGGAAGAAAACACCCTGATCAAAAATTTATAGAAGTTAATACTGAAAATATTTTATTTATTGCCGGTGGCGCATTTGATGGTATTGAAAGAGCCATTAATAAGCGTTTAAACATGCAATCTATTGGATATAGCGCTTCTAAAGATGAAGAACAATTAGATGAGAATAATATATTACAATATATCATTCCTAAAGATTTAAAAGATTTTGGTTTAATACCAGAAATAATAGGCCGTCTTCCTGTTCTTACTCATATGAACCCTTTAGATACTAAAACGCTTAGAGCTATTTTAACGGAGCCAAAAAATGCTATTATTAAACAGTATGAAAAACTGTTTAAAATGGATGATGTAAGCTTTACCATTACTGACGATGCTTTAGATTACATAGTTGAGAAAGCAATAGAGTATAAATTAGGTGCTCGTGGATTACGCTCATTATGTGAAGCTATTTTTACTGATGCTATGTTCGAACTACCTAGTAGTGACGAAAAAGAATTGAAAATCACAAAAGAGTATGCTGAGAAAAAACTTTCATACGATACATTTAAAAAGTTAAAAGCTGTTTCGTAGAAACACGCCTTAACTTTAATTAAAAAATCCTGCACAACTAATTGTTATGCAGGATTTTTTTTATTGAAATTAAATAAAATTTAAACTTGAACTTGCTCTTTTGTTACTTTAGCTAACAGCTCTTGACAAATTTCTTTAATTATTTTTTCATCAGAGTATAATTCATGGCCAAAACCAGAAGCTATACACAATTTATTTTCAGTTACTTTTTCCCATTCTTCATTGGGCCTAAAAGTATCATTTGATCCAAATAAAAGTTGAGAAGAAAAACTTGGAATTTCTTTCTCTTCGCGAATTCTCGTTGCTGATATTGCAAATAAAGATTTAATCGGCAAACCTAAAAGACCCGCCTTATAAGCTATTGTACCACCTGTACTAAAAGCTAAATAATGGCTCGGAACACTTTCTCTTTTTAAAAGATGAGCCATAGCTATATCAATACCACCCTCAACAAATTCTTTATGTAAATTTTCTTGAGTTTCTACAGCCAAATTTATATTCGCTAATTCCTGACAATCATAAAAAACAATATCATAATGCTGTTGCAAATAACCCAAATATGAGGTAATCCAAAGACCTTTCTTTGTTCCCCACATATCTGAAATAATTACTAATCTTTCTGCCATAATTACATTATTTTCTTTGATTAAGTTTAATGATGTCTTAAATGTTAAACTTAAACGTAACAAAACCTATTTTATTTGTTCATTAGAAGTAATTCTTCGATGTAGTCTCTTTTATTTGACAAACGAGGTATCTTATGCTGACCACCTAATTTGTCTTTTAATTTAAGCCAATCATAAAACAAATTCTCTCTTGCTATATGAATTTTTGGCATTTTTAGAGTAATATTATTAAATCTTTTCGCTTCGTAATCAGAATTTAAAGACTTCAATGCATTGTCTAATAATTCTGTAAAATATGCTATTTCTTCTGGTGGAGTTCTAAATTCAATAATCCATTCATGTCCTCCTTTTTCGACTCCCTCCATAAAGATAGGCCCCGCTGTGTAATCCTTAATTTCAGCTCCTGTTTTTTTACAAATACTTTTCAAAGCCTCTTCTGCATTTTCAATAATCAACTCTTCACCAAAAACATTTATATGATGTTTTGTCCTACCTGTAACCTTAATACGATATGGACTAGTTGATGTAAAACGGATGGTATCCCCTATTTTATAACGCCATAAACCTGCATTTGTAGTAATAATAATTGCATAATTTTTATTTTTCTCCACCTCCCACAACGGCACTACCTTTTGGCTTAGAGTACCATAAGTATCCATCGGTATAAATTCATAAAAAATACCATAATCAAGCATTAACAATAACTCGTCTGAATTATTTCTATCTTGTATAGCAAAAAAACCTTCCGAAGCATTATATATCTCATAATAATTAAAGCTTTTTCTTGGTAGCAAATTTTTGTACTGATCTTTATATGGATTAAAATTTACTCCGCCATGAAAATAAACTTCTAAGTTTTCCCAAACTTGAAAAAGATGATCTTTACCTGTTTCTTCAATAACATTATTCATCAGCACCAACATCCAAGAAGGCACACCAGCAAGGCTAGTAACATTTTCCTGAGTGCTCTCCCTAATAATAGCCTTCAACTTAGATTCCCACTCACTCATCAATGAAACCTTATTACTAGGCGTACTACTTAGTTCTGCCCAAAAAGGCATATTATCAATTAAAATAGCAGATAAGTCTCCGAAAAAAGTACCATTATCTTCATATAATTCCTTACTACCACCCAACCGAAGACTTTTACCCGTAAACAACTGAGAATTTTCATTATTATTCAGATACAAACAAAGTAAGTCTTTACCTGACTTGTAATGACAGTCTTCTAAAGCTTCTGTACTTACAGGTATAAATTTACTTTTCGCATTTGTAGTTCCACTACTTTTTGCAAACCATTTGATACTTGTAGGCCAAAAAATATTTTGTTCACCTCTTCTCGTTCTTTCTATTGATGGTTCCATCTCTTCATAAGATGTTATAGGAACACGCATCTTAAAAGTCTCGTAACTTAAAATAGATTTAAACTCATGCTTTCTGCCAACCTCTGTCTCTTTTGCAAAAGATAACAACTGCATCAACACCTCTTCTTGAACTTCTTCTGGGTATTTTAAAAAAAGTTCTATTTGGTGGTATCGTTTTTTTAACAACCAAGATGCAATTGAGTTGAATAAAGGTATTGACATTTTTAGGTATCTTTAAACTTTGTTTTCTGAGTTAATTTCGTGTAACAATTTAAGAAATCGTTTTTTAACTTTGTCCCTTTCATTTTAATTTTTACTGAAGATATTTTATGCTGTACAAAGGTGTTTTAAAAAAGATGCAAACAGAGGTAGGAAACCCTATTCAATATTACTTAATTTTTAAGGATGATTTCTTAAATGTAAATCAAATTTTGAATAAAAAAATTACTATCAATTTTATAAAACACCAGTGCTTAAATTGCGGATTAGACAAGCCGATTTACAGACAAGGTTTTTGCAAAAGTTGCTTTTTTGATATTCCATCGGCAGGAGATTGGATTATGAGACCCGAACTAAGTACCGCTCATTTAGGTAAAGAAGATCGTGATTTAGAATATGAAAAAAAGGTGCAATTGCAGCCACACATTGTTTATTTAGCAAATTCAGGCAAAGTTAAAGTTGGTGTTACAAGAAAAACACAAATACCAACCCGTTGGATTGACCAAGGAGCTCATGAAGCAATAGAAATAATAGAAGTACCGAATAGGTATTTAGCAGGCATTACAGAAGTTGCTTTAAAAGATTACGTTGGTGATAAAACAAATTGGAGAAGCATGCTTAAAAACGATGTAACAGATGAAAATTTAATTGCATGGCGTAATAAACTGAAACAATATATACCTGAAGAAGCTATACCTTATTTTTTAGATAATAACACAGAAACTCATTTAGAATTTCCTGTAAACAAATACCCTACAAAAGTTAAAAGTCTAAATTTAGATAAAACTCCAAATTACACTGGTAACCTTGTAGGGATAAAAGGGCAATACCTCATTTTTGATGATGAAACCGTTTTTAATATTAGAAGCAACGAAGGATATTATATTTCGCTTACTATTAATTAATAACTATTAACTTACTCATCAGTTTTCTTTTTACTAAACAAACCACCAAGTACTGATTTTGCAGCTTCTTTAACAGCATCATTTTTTGAAGCTGCTGTAGTATCTTTTACAACTGCTGCTGTTGTATCTTTTTTTGCACCACCCAACAAACCTCCTAAGGCATTTTTAACAGCCTCTTTATTTTGTTCCGTAGTGGTGGCTGCTGTTGCAGTTGTGTCATTTGTTTTATTAGTTCCCGACAAAAGACCCCCCAAAAGCTCTGATGCTTTATCTTTTCCTTTTGAAATTAATTTTTGTTTTTCTATCTCTACTAATTTAGTCGTCAATGTTTTTACACCAGAAGTTAAATCAGTAGACACTTGTGGGCTCGTATAATTACCTCCTATATTTGCCGTTACAGGAATCGTTAACCCTTCTAAAGATTTATCGTCGATTTTAGATATTAGATTAGCTATATCATTCCCTAAATATTTTGCAGGCACATCAATAACAGCTCCATAGCTAAGCTTTTGGTCAAAAGTGTGACTACCATCTATCTTTATAGCAATATCTTGATAATTAACCGTAAAAGGCTTCACCTTTACTGTACCATTTTCGAAAGAAAGTGCTGTTTTTAATCCTTTTAAATTTAAGTTATCTAAATTCAAGAAACTTAACTTACTAGATAATGCTGATAATACTTGCGTTTGTTCAGGTTTAATTTCTGTTCCTAAAAGTTCAGCCAAAACGTTACCTGAAATAGTTGCTAAGTTTGGAGTGAAATCATTATTTAGATTACCAGAAATAATGATGTCAGAGTTTAAGTTACCTTGTATTGCATTCGCTATTGGTGCTAATACTTTAAACAACTCTAAAGACTTAAATGTCTCGTTTATTTTTAAACTCTCCATACCTAACTTCATGGCAAAAGTAGGTGTATCACCCTTTGTAGAAACCTCACCATTAAAACCTAATTTACCATCAAAAATTGATGATGTCATATTTTGCAACGTAGCTTTTTCATCTTTAATAATAAGATTACCTGACACGTTTTTTAATGTAAGATTATCATAAAGCACCGTGGCAGCAGATGCTTTTATATTTGCATCTAAAAAAGAAGGGATTTTAATCTGAGCCTCAGTTGTTGTATCTACAGGCTTATCATTTGTAGTTTCTTTTTCAGAAACAGCCTCTTCTACCATAAAATCATTAACTGAAAATGTATTTGATTTTAGTGTAAAATCACCTTGAACATTTTCATCATTAAACATAAAACCCAAAAGATTATTTATAGTACCCACTGCATTAAAATCTGTCGCACCCGTTACTCCACTCAATTCATTTAATGTAACTGTTTGCGGGTTAAATGTAACTGATGTTGAATTTATTTTTACAGGGTTTTTAAGCTCTTCTGATTTATAAACAAAGTTTTTAAGATTAAGATTTCCTTTAATATTTGTTTTTTCATATTGTTCTTTTTCTATTGATGCCATGTCAAACGCTGCATCTACATTTGCATTAAGCAGTCCTTCTAAATTTAAATCAGATGGAACAGGGTATGCTTTCGCAATGTTTGCTAAATTCATATTACCATCAATATGAGCACTTACTTTCGTGTTCCCCATAAGATCTCTAATCTTAGCTACCATGTTAAATTTATCTTCATCAATCATGAAAGACAATTTGTTTATATCAACATATGTATCATCAACAATACCTGTTTCGTTATTAATTTTTGTATCGATAAATACATTACGAACAGATTTTGGCAGATCAGGATATTTAAATGATGCGTTATCTGAATTTATTTCAATGTTAAATTTTGGTATATGTGTTTCGTCGACTACCCCATTAAATCTACCCGCCACCATAAAGTTACCTGTAGTTGTAACATTCTCTATATTTTTAGAATACGTTTCTGGTATAACAGCTAAGAAATTTTTAAAATCAGATGATGGAGTTTTAAAACTAACATCTAACTCTTGATTGTTATCATTGATTTTTATAAAACCATCAAAAACAAGCGGCAATTGATTTAGTATTGCTTCATTTTTTAAAAAAGAATATGTATTTGTTGCTAAATCTACTCCCAAAAGAGCATCTAACTGAATTGGGTTTTTATTCAGATAATTAGTGCTATCCATTTCAAAAGAAACCAATCCACTAGTTTTAGTATCTAACTCCGATTTTTCTAATGATAAATCTCCATTTCCTGAGTGATTTACATTTTCTAGCTCAAAACGCATACCCGATAGCTTGTCTGCATAAATTATCTTAGAATTTGTAAGCGCATAAGATTCCATTGAAAATGTAAAATTACTAGGCTCTTCGTCTGCAGCTGTACTAGCTACTTCTTCCGTTTCTTTTGCTATATCATAATTAGCAATACCCTGTTCGTTTACCTCAATATTAATTAAAGCTCCATCTACCATTAAACTAGATATTGCAATAGGCTCATCAGCCCCTTTAAACAACTCTTTTATAGACATATCTAAAGCTATCTCTTTAGACGAAAACA
This sequence comes from Cellulophaga sp. HaHaR_3_176, assembly GCF_019021925.1. Classification (NCBI taxonomy): domain Bacteria; kingdom Pseudomonadati; phylum Bacteroidota; class Flavobacteriia; order Flavobacteriales; family Flavobacteriaceae; genus Cellulophaga; species Cellulophaga sp. HaHaR_3_176. The sequence goes on along the minus strand of NZ_CP058990.1, from coordinate 51,955 downwards.
AAGTATCTCCTAAAAAAGGCTCTTTATTTACGATAGATATATTATTAAGGGTAACCTTTGCATTTGGGAAAGATGAAAACAATGTTAAATCTGCATCTTCAAATTCTAACGTTGCAGTAATACTATTATTTACTTTATTTTTAATGATATCAGCTATTTTACCTTTTAAGAAAAAAGGTGCTGCAATTAGCGTAACTACAAACAACAAAACAACGATACCTACAATTTTTAAAATCTTTTTTTTCATCTAATCAATTTTATGAGACCTAAGTAATTACAAACCAAAATACTTTTTAAGCGCATTTATGCCAAATGTATACTTGAGAAACAAACATTTATGATAACATCAAAATTATTTATAACTCATTTAACAAAGAGCTAAATAGAGGTTAATACTCTAAGTTTATTTCTTCTCCTACTTTTAATTTAAACCGCTTTCTTAATAGATATACGAAGAAATATAAAAAAGGAGTGTCGATAAATGCTATAATTATCTTAAAAATAAAACCACTGATTACTAATCCTGAAAATAACTCCCATGGTAATATTTTAAATATACATAACAAACCAACAACGGTAAAAGTGTCAATGAATTGTGATAAGAAGGTAGAGAAATTATTTCGCAGCCATAAATGCTTTCCTTTTGTTATTTTTTTCCAAAAATGATAAATAGCCACATCTATATATTGAGCGAATAAATAAGCTATCATAGACGCCAAAACAGCTATTGGAGAAAGTGCAAAAACTTGATTAAAAGTTTCATCATTTATAGGTGATGCAGGTAATGCAGGTACATAATTTGCTAATAAAATTATACCCATTGAAAAAAAAGAGGCGAAGATACCCACTGTAACAACTTGGTTTGCCTTCTTCCTACCAAACATTTCAGAAATTAAGTCGGTAATTAAAAACGTAATTGGATAAGGCAAAATACCTACTGATATTTCAAATAGGCTAGCTCCAAAAATAGTAACATCACCAAAAGGCTTCCAGTAAAAAAATTTTTGGAAAATAAGATTTGACACCACTAGAGATGTAATGAACAAAGCTGCCAAAAATAGAAAAATCTGAAAAGCGAATTTTTTATCTTTTTGATTCATAAAGCGTTATCACTATTTAATACTTAAAGTAAATGGCATTCTTGTCTGAACACCTTCTTGGTTCATTACTGCTTTTACCTCTTTTAATATCGAATATGCTTCTACTCCTATTTCTTCTTTGATAAAATCTTGTTTAATTTTCGTACTAGCTCCTCCATAATCTTCCATAAAGCGCTCTAAGCCAGTTTTATATTTTGGAAAGTTCTTTATACCGTAAGTATCTAATTCAACTAGCTCCGCTGCACCTTTAATAGCATCATCTAAACCACCTAACTCATCAACCAAGCCCAATCTTTTTGCATCAACACCACTCCACACTCTACCTTGAGCAATACTATCTGCTTGCGCAACTGTTATATTTCTACCCTCCGCCACTCTACTTAAAAATGTTTTATACGTGTTCTCCACACCTTCTTGAACAACTTCTCTAAAGCCATCAGTCATAGGCTCAAAAAGAGAATAATCTACCGAGTTTTTGTTTGTACCGACTTGTTCCGCATTAATACCTATATTTTCAGCCAGTTCTGTAGCATTAGGTACTGTTCCAAAAACACCTATTGAACCCGTAATAGTTGTAGGTTCTGCGTATATTTTATCTGCACCAGCAGCAATATAATAACCACCTGAAGCCGCAACATTACCCATCGAAACTACTACGGGCTTAATTGCCTTGGTTAATTCTACTTCTCTCCAAATAATATCAGAAGTTAATGCACTACCGCCAGGAGAATCTACTCTCAACACAATAGCTTTAACATCTTTATCTTCTCTTGCCTTTTTTAAAGCTTCATTAATTATTCCTTGACCAATTATTGACGGACTACCTTCTCCATAAAAAATTTCGCCCTGCGCATAAATAATTGCAATTTTATCATCTCCTTTTAAAAGCTTCTTTTTGTTAGCCGTTAAAATATAATCTTCTAAAGAAACATAATTAAGATCATCTTCTAGCTTAGAATCTGAAGCCGTTTTAAGTTTTGTTTCATATTCATCAAAAAACAAAACAGCATCAACTAATTTCGATTTTGAAGCTAACTCTGGCGTTCTACCTCCTAAAGTATCAGCTATAACATTCATTTCTTCTACAGACAAACCTCTGCTCTCAGAAATTTCACCAACCATAGAACCCCATAAAGAATTTAAAAGTTCTTTTATTTGTGTTCTATTAGCTTCACTCATTTCATTAGATAAATAAGGCTCGACAGCACTTTTATATTTACCGTGACGAATAACCTCCATTTTAATGCCAGACTTCTCTTGAAGGTCTTTAAAAAATAAAACTTCAGAAGAAAGTCCTTTAAAATCTAAAACACCAACCTTATTTATAAATAAACTATCTGCAACAGAAGACAGGTAATAATCTTTTTGTGTGTAAATATCAGCGTAAGCATAAATAAACTTACCATCTGTTTTAAAGTCTAACAGTGCTTTTCTAATAGCTTGTGTTTGTGCATAACCGGCTATTAAAAAGTTATTATTAATACTTATACCTTTTATCTTATCATCGCTTTTTGCTACTTGAATAGCATGAAGAATTTCATTTAACCCTTGTGATTTTTCAAAAAGAGACGCAAACGGATCAGCCTCATTATTACCTATATAATCAGCAACAGGGTTTTGTATTTGTATTTCTAAAATAGAATTATTTTTAACAGTTTTGCCATCTTCTGAACTCCCTAAAAGAGCTGCAAAAATCATAAACATTCCAAATATTACTCCAAAGGCAATTAAACACCCTATGATTGCTGCTAACAGGTTTCTTAAAAATTTCATTAAAATTTCGTTATATATTTCCCTCAAAGATAACTATTGTTAAATTGTTTTATTTATTTTGTTGCTGAATTATGAACAACCCCAAAACAATTTACCTTTCATTAGGCAGCAACTTAGGTAATAAACTTCTGAACTTGCAACATGCTGTTTTCAAAATATCTGAAAACATAGGCAATGTGCAGGCTGTTTCTCGTACATACGAGAGTGCCGCTTGGGGGTTTGAGTCTGATGATTTCTTAAATATTTGCATTTCTGTTATTACAGAAATTACGCCAAACGAATTATTACAAAAAGTTAATTCTATAGAAGAAGAGTTAGGCAGACTTAGAAATGCTGATGGTGTTTACAAAGCTAGAACTTTAGATATCGACATTTTATATTACGGCAATGAGGTTATTGAAACTGAAAGCTTAACCATACCACACCCATCTTTACACTTACGTCAATTTGTGTTACGCCCTTTAGGTGATATTGCTCCGCAATTTTATCACCCTATTTTTAATAAAGACACTCGTAATATGGTTCAAATGTGCAAAGACAAAGGTGGCATTAAAAGAACTTTTTCTAAAGTATATAAATCTCGCGAACAATTATTTTCTAAACTAAATTTCATAGCTATCGAAGGAAATATTGGTGCCGGAAAAACAACATTAGCTACTCAAATATCAGAAGATTTTAATGCCAAACTGATTTTAGAGCAATTTGCCGATAATCCATTTTTGCCTAAATTTTACGAAGATCAGGCAAGATATGCGTTTCCTTTAGAAATGTCATTTTTAGCAGAACGATACCAACAATTTTCTGATGACACTTCACAATTTGATTTATTTAAAAGTTTTTTAGTTAGTGATTACGACATCTACAAATCTTTAATTTTCGCTAAGGTAACTCTGCAAGAAGACGAGTTTAACCTTTATAGAAAAGTTTTTAGCTTTATGCACAAAGAGGTTCAGAAACCTGGATTATATGTGTATTTATACCAAAATACAGAGCGCCTTTTAGAGAACATCAAAAATAGAGATAGAGATTACGAGCAAAACATACCACCTGAATATTTAGAGAAAATTAACCGTGGTTATTTAGATTTTATCAAAAGTGCTCCTGATCACAATACGCTAATTGTTGATATTAGTGAATTGGACTTTGTTAAGAATAAATCAGACTACAATCACATAATTGACAAAATTGTAGAATACAGCGTTAATTTAGAGAATTAAGAAAATTTTTGCATTTTATTTGCGCATTCAAAATGCTTTTCCTTAATTGCAGACTTAAGGTAAACTATTTTTATATAAATTTTTTACGAAATTCATATTTTAATAGTGTGTTTTAAATTAACTAACTCAAACTATTTTACTCAAAAAAAACCCTGATTTGTAAAAATCAGGGTTTTTTATTTATATCGCAATTATATTTAAATTAAATATTTAATTTCGACCAAAAATCCCAAATTACAACTCCTGCACTTACTGATATATTCAATGAATGTTTAGTCCCATATTGCGGAATTTCTATTACTAAATCACTTTCCGAAACAACATCTTGCGCCACACCTTTTACTTCATTACCAAAAACTACAGCGTATTTTTTATCAATATCTAACTGAAAATCATTTAAAAAAGTAGCATTTTCAGCCTGCTCTATTGCTATAACAGACACATTATCAGCTTTCAACTTTTTTATTACATCTAGTGTATTTTCTGCATATTCCCAAACAACACTATCTGTAGCACCTAATGCTGTTTTATGAATTTCTTTATTTGGCGGTTGTGCTGTTATGCCACACAAGTATATTTTTTCGATTAAAAAAGCATCAGCAGTTCTAAAAACCGATCCAATATTATTTAGACTTCTAATATTATCTAAAATAATAATTACTGGTGTTTTCTCAGCTTCTTTAAACTGCTCCACATCCAACCTATCTAATTCGCTGTTTTTTAATTTACGCATGCTTTCTTTTTATTCAAAAACTTATTTCAAAATATCAACAATAACATATAATCACTATAGAAAATGGTACATTCGTTTTTATTAAGATGACGCAAAAATAAGTTAATTATATAGCTTTTGGCAAAGACAGAAAACAAAAAAAAGGTAACTCCTTTAATGAATCAATATAACACCATCAAGAAGAAATATCCTGATGCATTATTATTGTTTCGCGTAGGTGATTTTTATGAAACGTTTGGTGAAGATGCTATTAAAGCATCTCGAATTTTAGGAATAACCCTAACACACCGAAATAATGGAGGAGAAAAAACAGAACTTGCTGGCTTTCCTCATCATTCTGTAAACACTTATTTACCGAAATTGGTAAAAGCAGGGCAACGTGTTGCTATTTGCGACCAATTAGAAGATCCTAAACAAACAAAAACCATTGTTAAGCGAGGTGTTACTGAATTAGTTACACCTGGTGTCGCTTTTAATGATGATATCTTGAACTCTAAAAGTAATAACTTTCTTTGTGCTGTACATTTTGGACGAAAATTGATTGGCGTTTCCTTTTTAGATATTTCCACAGGTGAATTTTTAACATCAGAAGGGAATGAGGACCAGATTGATAAATTATTACAGAATTTTGCACCGAATGAGGTTTTAGTTTCAAAAGCTCATAAAAAAGAATTTATAGAGATTTTTGGAAAACAATTCCATACATTTTATATGGAAGACTGGGTATATCAAGAAGATTATGCTCAAGAAACACTAACCAATCATTTTAAAACAAAAAACTTAAAAGGTTTTGGAATAGACCACCTAAGCCTAGGTATAATAGCCTCAGGTGTTGCTTTACATTACCTATCAGAAACACAGCACAACCAATTACAACATATAAGTAAGCTTGAAAGAATTGCTGAAGAAGAATATATTTGGATGGATCGTTTCACAATCCGAAATCTTGAACTTTACCACGCAAACAACCTTAATGCTGTAACGCTATTAGATATTATCGACAAAACGATATCACCAATGGGTGGCCGCATGCTAAAAAGATGGCTAGCCTTACCATTAAAAAATATAGAAAAAATAAAAAGGCGCCACCAAGTAATTACCTACTTAAGCGACAATAAAAATACATTAGAAAAACTACAACATTATATTAAACAAATAGGAGATCTTGAGCGCTTAATTTCAAAGGTTGCTACAGGCAAAATAAATCCTAAAGAGGTTATTCAACTTAAAAATTCTTTAGAAGCTATTGTTCCCATAAAACAACTTACCGTTAATAGCACTAACGAATCTGTGAAATTTATAGGTGATCAATTACACTCCTGTGACATGCTTCGCGCTAAAATAAAAGAAATGATTAACGAAGAAGCACCTGTAAATATGCTTAAGGGTGTTACTATCGCCAAAAGTTACTCGGAAGAATTAGATGAATTAAGAGGCTTAGCGTTTTCTGGAAAAGATTATTTAAATAAAATGTTGGAGCGTGAAACAGAACGCACCGGAATCACCTCTTTAAAAATAGCCTCAAACAATGTTTTTGGATATTACATTGAAGTCAGGAATACACATAAAGACAAAGTACCTGAAGAGTGGACTCGTAAGCAAACTTTAGTAAATGCAGAGCGATATATTACTGAAGAACTAAAGGAATATGAAGGTAAAATATTAGGTGCTGAAGAACGTATTTTAGAACTAGAACAGCAGTTGTTTTCTCAATTAGTGGTTTGGATGCAAGAATATATAGCTCCTGTACAGAATAACGCACAACAAATTGGTCAACTAGATTGCCTGTGTGGTTTTACACAATTAGCAAAAGAAAATAACTATACCGCACCTGAAATTAATGATTCTACCGAAATTGAAATTACCAACGGTAGACACCCCGTTATTGAAAAGCAATTACCGATTGGGGAAGAATATATTGCTAACGATGTTAGACTAAACCGCGAAGAGCAACAAATTATAATGATTACCGGCCCTAACATGAGTGGTAAATCGGCGATTTTAAGGCAAACGGCCCTAATAGTACTCTTAGCACAAATGGGAAGTTTTGTGCCCGCAGAAGCTGCTAAAATTGGCTGTGTAGATAAGATATTCACACGTGTTGGTGCAAGCGACAATATATCAATGGGAGAATCTACTTTTATGGTAGAAATGAATGAAACCGCTTCTATCTTAAACAACTTATCAGAACGAAGTTTAGTATTGTTAGATGAAATAGGGCGAGGAACAAGCACTTACGATGGCATATCAATCGCCTGGGCTATTTCCGAATACCTACACGAGCATCCTGCAAGAGCTAAAACTTTATTTGCCACCCATTATCATGAAATTAATGAAATGGCTACAACTTTTGATCGTATTAAAAATTACAATGTATCTGTAAAAGAATTAAAAGACAATGTACTTTTTTTACGAAAATTAACACCCGGTGGTAGTGAGCATAGTTTCGGAATTCACGTAGCTAAAATGGCAGGTATGCCACAACAAGTGATTAATAAAGCTAATAAGATTTTGAAAAAATTAGAAAAATCACATTCTAGTGAAGAATTAACTGACAAATTACAATCTGCTCAAGATGAAATGCAATTGAGTTTCTTTAATTTAGATGATCCTTTATTACAAGAAATAAAAGAAGAAATTACACATTTAGACATAAATACACTAACTCCTGTAGAAGCTTTAATGAAATTGAATGAAATCAAGCGACTACTCACAAAGAATAATAATAAATAATTCAATTACATGATACACCTAAACCATTGTTTATTAAGAGTTAAGAAAGTATTTTAAAATTTAAATTTGATTCAGAAAATATTTTTTAAATATTTTCTCAAAAATTCCTTTGGAATTTAGAGAATTGTTTTAAATTTGCATCCGCGTTCGCAACGAACGCCAAGTTCTTTAAAAATAAAACATCAATTGCGAAAGTAGCTCAGGGGTAGAGCATCACCTTGCCAAGGTGGAGGTCGAGGGTTCGAATCCCTTTTTTCGCTCTGTAACTTACACTATTTTATAGTGTTTTTTATTACGTTCCTAGCCTTAATGGCACATAGGCTCGAGTGGTGGAATTGGTAGACACGTTGGACTTAAAATCCAATGGACATTAGTCCGTGCGGGTTCAAGTCCCGCCTCGAGTACAAGAACCCTTGTTAATCTTATGATTTTCAAGGGTTTTTTATTTTTATAGCTTTACAACCCTCAAAACACCCCAACCTCACCTTAAAACAACAACAAAAAGAGCTTCTAAAGCATTTTTTTCGATAACACACCTAATACACCAGAGTTCACCTTAAAACACTATTAAACAACAAGACACAAAAAAGCAGTTTTGGTTAAGTTGATTTGTAATCAACATAGCCAAAACTGCTTTATAAAAAATAACTTGAAACTATACTGTAGGTTTCGTATTTAAACGTTTTTCTATCTTACGCTTTATAACAGTTAAGCGTTTCATAACATCCATTATTTCGGTGTCCTTATTTTCTTTGTATATTTCATTTAGCTCTAAAATTAAAGCTTTTACTTCTCTAGAAGATGACACTCTATCACTAGTCGTCATACCGGACATTTTTCGGCCCTCAAACTCTAATGCTCTATCCATTACATCCATAATAAATTCATTTACTGCTTAATCCAATATCTATAAAATTGAATTAATGTTGATTAAAAATAATTAAATTAATATAAAATACTGAAAATCAATATTTTACATACAAAAACAGCATCACATACTAACTTTTAGAAAAATGACACTAATTTAAGAGGTCAAACATATTTTAGATGTTCTATTTAAGCAAATAAATAGACAACAAACTGTTAAATCTTATGAACAAAACTACTTTATATCTTAAGATTTCTTGCTATAAACAATGAAAATAACAATATTTTAACCTTATACTTTTCGTATGAAAAAAATAATCAAAGTAATATATAATGAAAATATTGATGTTATGTATTTTAATAGCTTTAATAAAATTAAATTTAACAAAAAAATTCTTACAAATAACGTAAACCTTTAAAAAATATTAAAATTATTTGTACTCAAAAAATTACACATAACATCATTTATTCTCTTTTCTTAAAATCCAATCTAATTCTGGATCAATATGGTTTAAACGATCTGCCTTATTTGGTATAATTTTAATATCTGGTAATATACCATGCCCATTTGTTGAGCTCTCGTAAGGAGACTGTATGTGCATTAATCCAAAGTTTAAAGTCACTTTAGAATTATCTAACTCAACATACTTTTGCACTCCTGCTACTGTTCCGTTAAAATTACCTCCTGTTTCTTCGCCAACAAATATAACATTCGACTTAGTTTTTAAATTCGTTGATAAAATAGATGATGCCGAAAACGAATTCCCGTTTATAAGTACATAAATTTTTCCTTTATAATTATTTTGTTTTGGTTTATTATTTTTTTTCGAACCAGAAACCCTATAATAAGTTACATTATTATTTTTAGTAGTTCTTAAAACTTCAACAGGTATTGCTATTGGTGATGATAAAACACCTATAACATTTAGCCCCAAAGATTTATCTTTAGATATAAAAGATTTTAAAAACGGGATTCTTGTTTTTACCTCTGCTTTTTTCACAAATTGGAAAGGCTCATCTTGAAGGTATGAATACAACTCTAAAATTTCATTTACCCTACCACCTGTATTATCTCTTAAATCTAAAACTAATACATTAGATTTTTTTTCTTTAATCTTTTCAAAAACTTCTTCATAAAAATCATCATAAACTCCATTATTAAAATTTCTAATTTTCAAGTATGCTATAGTACTATCATTACCTATGAAATTGAAATTACGTGTATATAAATTTTTAGATTTTATATAACCATGATTATTATTATACTTTTTCAAAGCTTTAGCTTTTTTTCTTTGTTCTTTTTTTTCTAAAGAATTTAACTTAGCTACAGATTCATCATCATCCTTATTTTTATCAATAAACGGAGAGCGTACAGAATCTTTGTCAATTCTCTTCAAAACCTTAACAAATAAACTATCGTTCTTCTTAAATGCAATTGACAAACTATCTACATAGCCATTATTTTTATAATAAAAACTGGAAAAACGAAGTGCCCAAAACCTCTCTTTGAAGCTAGTATTATACCCATCAGAAGCATACAACTTATTATAAGCTTTATAAATACTTTCTATTGGCTCTTCATCAACTGACATTACCTGAGCCCCTACTAATGTGGAATCTGACGAATAATTAGCCTTTACAAGCAAAGCATCATTTACATTTTCAAAATCTAATTTATAAAATTCAAAACTCTTTTCCTTAAGCTCTTTTAGCTCTCTTTTTGTATATCTTTTAGCTGGTGGACTGACAGAAATATGTCCTTGACGAACTTCTGATATTACTGGAGCTATTTTCTTATAAAACTCTAAACTTGAAATTGGCTCTATTATAGTCAGTTTTAAACTATCAAACTTAAAATCTAATTCATCTTTTGATGTAAATTGATATAAACGAGGGTGCAATTTTTTTAATTTATTATAGGCTTTATCAATATCTACATAAAGTTCTTCTGGAGTATGGAGTGACGTAATTTCTGTATTGAACTTTTTTATGCTAGTACAAGAAATTATCATAATTAATAAGGTTATGGCTATAAATATCTTGCTCATTAATTATTTTAGTTTATTTTTCAAGTTAATATTGATTCTGAGATATGAAATTAACTATTTCAGAATAAAAAACCACATTACTAATAATTATTTATCGTTACGTTTAAAATCTGAAAATGATTAAAAAAACATTATATACTTTTTTAGCATTAATAATTTTCTCTGGAATACTACTTATCGTTTGTAATTTTATAATTAATAACTCCACGAAAGAAAAAACATTTGATTCTATACAAAAAATACCTAAAAACAAAGTAGGTATTATTTTAGGCACATCAAAAAGATTAACAAACGGAAAGCCTAACAGATATTATTCGTACAGAATTGATGCTACAGTAGAATTATTTAATGCTAAAAAAATTGAATATATTTTAGTTAGTGGAGATAATGGAACGATATATTATAATGAACCTGATAGTATTAAAAAAGATCTTATCAAAGCTGGCATTCCTGAAGAAAAGATATTTTTAGATTACGCAGGTTTTAGAACGTTAGACTCTATGGTTAGAGCAAAACATGTTTTCGGTTTAAATAAGGCTACTATTATTTCTCAAGAATTTCATAACGATAGAGCTATTTATCTTGCTCAAAATAAAGGGCTTGATGCCATTGGCTATAATGCAAAGGATATAAACGGCACCAATGGTTTTAAAGTTCAGTTAAGAGAATATTTTGCGAGAGTAAAAGTTTTTTTAGATATAATAACAAACAAACAGCCCAAATTTTATGGAGATAAAATAGAAATTAAATAATCTCAAAATTACAATGTATTAATTAGTAATAGATACCACCAACATTATAAACTATTTTAAATTTTGCTAGTATAATTATACACGAACTATTTAACTAATTCATCATAGTTTATTATCGTAATATACGACCTTACATTTTGGTTATGTAAAAATTCTAAACAATATACACCGTCTTTACATTGATTCAACAACCTGTCTTCTCCATATCCTACCGCTTCTACAAAAATGCTAGGATCAACTCCTTTTTCTATTAAATATTTCTTTATAGTCTCTGATCTTGCTATCGATAACTGTAAGTTTTTAGCACTACTACCTCTACTATCTGTATAACTCTCTACTTTTAGTTTAATATTAGGAAAACTATTAGTAACTATAATTACTTTATCCAGTTCCTTTGTAATACCAGCAGTTAATTTACTCGCACCTCTATCAAAGTAAAACTTACTCATTTTAACAACTGTTTTTTCTTCTTTTTCTTGAATAAGATCTTCAATAAAAGGTAAACTTATATCAACAATACCGTCAAAAGTATTCTCTTCATTTATATCAAAGCTTTTAACAAAAGTACCATAGCCGCTTTTAGATGCTTCAATTTTAAAATCTGTTCTCCAAGGCACTTCAAATTGATATTCTCCTTTAGCTGAAGTAGTATAGCTTTTTAAAACCTGATTTTCATCACCATAAAGCTTAACTGTTGTTCCTGGTATTTCTCTTCCGTAAGACGGATTTGTAACAACACCTTTAACCATTAAAGTTTTTATCCCTGGCTTTTCATCTACTTTAAAACCATATATATCATCATTACCCTTACCACCCTCTCTATTAGAAGAAAAATAACCTAAAAGCCCACTTTCTTCTTGATTTTTGATAATGAAACCAAAATCATCAGCTGTACTATTTATACCTGTACCTAAGTTTACAGGTATACTAAAACTTTCATCTAACTGTAAATTAGACGTGTAAATATCCATACCTCCAAAACCATAAAATATATCAGATGAAAAATACATACTTCCTTCATATATAAACGGAGCGATTTCATTACCTGGTGTATTAATTCTAGGACCAAGATTTACTGGCGCTGACATTATTCGGCCATCATTTGTATGAACATAATAAATATCTGTACCACCAAAACCACCTTCAAAATTGGCTGCGAAATACAACTTTTCATTCTTACCGTCATAAAAAGGATAATAAAAAGAAGTACTTAAATCTCTCAATAAATATTGGAACGTTCCTTTTTCATTAACAGAACCAATTGCTAGAGTATTTTTCCCTTTTTTATTATACAAAAGGTCTTCTCCATCTGCATTAGAAAGCACATAAAATATACCATCTAATTCTTCTGAATAAAATGGTGTCGCTTTATGATAAATAGATTTAGGAATTTCTGTAAACATTTTAGGCACTGTAACATCACCATCTGGCTGAATTTTACCAGAATATATTCCTAAATAAGATTCTCCTGAAGGGCCATATATTTTACTTTTCTTACCCTGCTGCCTTGCACTTGTAAACATCAATTCATCATCAATATAAAAAGCTGGAGAAAAATCTGCCTGAGGGCTATTCAAATAACAATTGAATATGAAAAAATCTATTTTTTTGTTTTGATTTTTTTGTATTATTTCAAAATTAAATTCTGCATTTTCTTTTAATTCATTTGTAAAAAATGATCTAGATTTTTCTAAAAAATAATCAAAAGCTTCTACGCTATCTAATTTTCTAACGGTCAATAAAAGTCTGTTTATATATGTATCTGATAGTGTTGAATCTTTAGCATAAATATCTTTATAAATAAGACCAGCTTCTTCAAAAGAACCTGTTTTATAATATGAATCTGCTAAGTTTAAAAACTGTTGATTACTAAGTATTTTCTTTTCTTTTTCTTTAGTATATTCCTCTATAGCATCTTTATATGCATATTCAAAAAAATAGTCATCTCCTTTAGAATTGTCTTGCCCTTGCACAAACATAGTCTGTAACAAAAGAAGTAGTATACAATATTTAAAATTCATTTTCTGTCTCGGTTTATTTTTAAAAGAATCTTGGAGTATCTATCTGCTTAGGCTTGCCTTTTCCATTGCCAATTTTATTATTCTTATCTCTAACATTACCACCTCTACCTAAGTAAAATTTAAGAATAAGCTCATGTGAACCATCATTATAACTTGATAATCCATTTGTGTTATAGTCATATGAATAGCCAAAAAATGTGCTATTAGATATTTGAACACCCGCTAAAGCACTTACTGCATTATCAAATCTATAAGAGGCACCTAGCGTAACAACATCATTAATTAAAAAGTTAGTAGAAAGGTTTGCGTTTAAAGGCAAGCCATCTAGATAGTTTAATAAAAATGCTGGTTTAAATTTCAATCCATCTGATATATCAAAAACATAACCACCAATAAAATTAAATTGCGGACTGTTTTCAATTAAAACAGAGACCTCATCATTATAAATTGCATCAGTTAAAAAATTAGGAACAGACAATCCTGCATACCAATTTTCACTATAAAGAAATAACCCTGCCCCTATAGTAGGATAAAATTTATTAAAAGTACTTTGATTTAAAAGTGGCTCATTTGCTATTTCAAAATCACCCTTACTGTAATCTACATTTAACAAAGAACCTCCTGCATCAATACCAAAGGAAAGCTTTGTATTATCTGAAACCTGTATTTGAAAAGAATACGAAACATCAAAGTATGTTTGAGTCAAAGGTCCCAAATCATCATTTATGATATTAAGTCCCAAACCATTTTTCTCATTCAAAAATGGAACATTTACACCTAACCTTATTGTTCTCGGAGCTCCATCTACAGAAATCCATTGAGCTCTATAAGCTGTTGTTATTTCCGCATTATTTACAGTACCTACATAAGCTGGGTTAAAACTCCCAATATTATACATGTATTGCGTGTATTGTGGCTCTCGTTGACTGTAACTTGTAAAGGCTGTACATAATAAAAATGTAACTAACCAAAATTTATATGTTCTCAAAATTTTCATTTCATTAGTGCTTAGCATACTATCTTATAATTTGAATCCATCCTTTTGTGATTGACGAACCATCACCTAAATCCAAAATATAGTAATATGTACCTTTAGGCGTTTCTCCGTTTTTACCAGATCCATCCCAAGAATTATCGTAAGTAACTGCTCTGTAAACTTGATTACCGTAGCGGTCATAAATTTCTAAAATATTATTCGGATAAGTATCTATACAATTGATTACTAACTTATCATTAATTCCATCTCCGTTTGGTGAAAATTGATTAAACAAAAACCCACATTCATCTACTGATGGTTTTGCTACATCAACAAGTACAGTCGCTATATTGTTATCATTATTGCTATCTCTAGGTAAAGAGGCCGCAATTTCAACTGTGTTTGTATAATCTCCATCTTGCAAAACTCTAGCCATGATTTGCAATGTTTCTTCTCCATTAGCCGCTATTTGTGGTATATTCCAAGTACCCAGCCCTGAATTATAAGTCCCTGAAGATGCTACATTTGAAATAAACTCAAAACCTCTATCCTCAGTAAACATTTCGTTTATAGAAATTGAAGTAACTTCTTCCGCACTTAAATTTATTACTGTGATAGTAAACTCTACTATATCACCAACAAATGGTTGCTCTGCATCTACAGTTTTTGTGATTGCTAAATCAACTGAACCTACCTCTACTGCAATAGTAGCTATATTATTTGCTGAGTTAAAATCTAATGGAAAAGTATTTTTTATTTCAACTGTATTGATGTGGCTACCTGTTGCAAGCACTCTTGCTAAAATTTGCAATGTATTGACTTGATTTGGTTGAATTTCTTGTATATCCCAAGTACCTAACAGAGGGCTATAAGTACCCATTGTTGCCGTACTTGAAACATATTCAAAACCAGTTTCTGGTGTGAAAATTTCTTCAACAGAAACCGTATTTACAATAGCTGCGCTATTATTCCTTAATGTAATTGTAAATTCTACCACATCTCCAACAGAAGGAAATTGAGGGTCTACTATTTTTGTTATTGCTAGATCAATTAACCCCGCTTCACAATCAGCAGTTTCATTAGGGTCACATGGGTCAAACTCATTTGTTCCATTTGCTATCTCATCACCGTCTGTAATACCATCTCCATCAGTATCACAAGCTCCTGCTGTATTATCAGGAACACATGGATTCTCATTTGCTGGATCTAGCTGATCTACTACAGCATCGTTATCTGTATCAAAAGTATTTGACTCTAAAGCGTCAATAATTCCATCATTATCTTCATCTAAAGGTGCATCTAAATCATCTCCAACCTCAACTGCATCTAAAATACCATCACCATCTGAATCTGAATTATCAACACTCGTGCCTATGCTTATTTCATAATCATCACCTAAACCATCAGCATCTGAATCTAAAATACATGTATTTACCGTAACAGTTATTGTTGCCGTAGTTTCTACACATGGTACTGTTGCAGTATTTGTCGTATATGTAAAAGTGTAATTCCCTAAAGGAGCACCTTCAAAATCGACAACATTACCACCTACAATTTCTAATGAATTAGAAGGATCGCTAGTAATTGACCAAGTACCAGGACTACTCTGTGTCAGTCCTGAGTTTAAATCTAAAATTTCTGGATACTCTGACCCTGCAATATTACAAGCATCTAACGGTTCGCTTACCGCTTCAACAATTGGCGGATTCACAATCGTAGCTACAACCTCTACTCTGTCAGATATACAGTTTCCTAAAACTGCCTCTACATAAAATGATGTAGTCGCTGTTAAGTTTGGTGTTGTAA
Source organism: Cellulophaga sp. HaHaR_3_176 (assembly GCF_019021925.1). Classification (NCBI taxonomy): domain Bacteria; kingdom Pseudomonadati; phylum Bacteroidota; class Flavobacteriia; order Flavobacteriales; family Flavobacteriaceae; genus Cellulophaga; species Cellulophaga sp. HaHaR_3_176. The sequence continues at coordinate 35,929 of NZ_CP058990.1, read as the reverse complement.
AGTTTTCTGTATCTATTTCTAAAGGGTCTGTACTCGTTGGTGAAGAATACCAATTTATTTGACTTCCTGCTGTAGCAGTTGCCGACAACGTCATAATACCTTCTGAACATAACATATTATTCCCGGTTTCAGGCACAACATTTGGTCTCGTATTAAACTCTAAAGTAACTGACAGTGATTGGCTTGCACAATTATTATCTTCATCTAAAAAGAAAGCAAAATATGCACCTGGCTGATTTACATTAGTATCATCTAAAAAAGCATCTTCTCTATTATAATCACTTAATTTACTCCAAACTAACCTTGTATTATTAGGTGCATTGCTACTTGTATACTCATTTAAATCTTGCGTAAATGTATTATCACTCACACAAAATACAGTATTTACATCTTCATTTAACGTTGGAGCACTATTACCTGCATCACAATCACCACAATCGGTAACAAAAATAACGACCTCAACACTATCTTCATTACAATTTGGAGCTGATGAATAATTAGGTGTATAACTATATTTATAAGAACCTGCTGGTTGACCTAAATAATTAACTTCATTATTTGAATTTATACTTGTAGAATGCCCAGCTGGAAATTCTTCTAAAAACCAAGAACCACCAGGAGTTTCACCATCAAGCGCATCATCTAAATCTATTTCATTATTTGAAAAGAATAACTGAAAGGCATTACACAATTGATTATTATTATTTGGTGTACCCACAGAAGGAGCTACATCAAAAGTAATTTCTGGCAACTCTACAACATCACTTCTACAAGGTGAATCTCCTAACATATCATAATAAAACCCATAATAAACATCTCCCGTTTCAATTATCGAACTTTGCAAAAATGAATTTGGATTGCTTACATTAGGATTAGGGTTTCTACTCCATCTTAGCGTTGTGCCAGCTGGAGCTGTACTTGTTACAAAACTAGATAAATCTACCTGTGTGCCTGAACAGTAATCAGTATCAAAATCTCCAGAAATGGTTGGAGCATTTTCACCCGCACCACAATCAGCAGAATCTATGATTATAATATTAGCAGTACTACTTGAGTTGCTTATAATTTGATACGCAGAATTATTTACACTTGTTAACCTTAGTATAACCCTTTTATTACCATCATCATCACTTTCAACCAAAGGGGTAATAACGATTTGAGCTGTTCTTTCTCCGTCTGGTATACTAACACTAGTTATACCTAAACTAGTATAATCTACACCTGAAGTTGCTGTTCCGGTAACAGAAAAAGCTACAATAACATTTCCTCCTGTATTATTGGTCGATCCTAAATCTATTTCAAATAATCCATTATCTGCTACAGAAGCTCCCTTAGTTGCTATGTCATCAATTGCATTTACTACAACTGTAGATTGACTAAAACCTACTAAAGAAAAAAGAAAAAGCCCTAAAAAAATCACTGATTTTCTCAGCATGGTTATAGGTTTAAAATTATAAAGAGACATATATATGTTATTAATCTTTGATACCACTAAATGGTGTTAACATTGTAAATCAATGTTTTATATTCGGTATTAACCCCCAATGTTAATGAAAAAACAAATGAGACTTGACAAAATAGGCTAAAATACACACTTTATCGGTATAATATTCAAACCAAAAACAATGCCAAATACTATTCGCTAATTATTGCAGAGGCTACTTCTACATTTGAGTCTATTTTTTTAACAAGGCCCTGTAATACTTTTCCTGGTCCAACTTCTGTAAACAATGTTGCTCCATCCTTAATCATGTTTTGAACACTTTGCGTCCATTTTACAGGTGCCGTTAATTGAGAAATAAGGTTTTTCTTAATTTCTTCAGCATCTACAACTGCTGTAGTTGTTACATTCTGATATATCGGGCATAAAGGTTTTGCAAAGATTGTATTTTCAATTGCCGCCGCTAGTTCTTCTCTTGCTGGCTCCATTAATGGGGAATGAAATGCACCCCCAACTGGTAATACCAATGCTCTTCGAGCTCCAGCTGCTTTTAATTGTTCGCAAGCAATATTTATAGCTTCAACTTCTCCTGAAATTACCAATTGACCTGGACAGTTATAATTTGCTGCAACTACTATACCTGGTATTTTTTCACAAATTTCTTCAACTACATTATCTGCTAAAGCTAAAACTGCGGCCATGGTACTTGGCTGAATTTCACATGCTTTTTGCATTGCTAATGCTCTTTGAGAAACTAATTTCAGGCCATCTTCAAAATTTAAAACTCCATTTGCTACTAATGCAGAAAACTCACCTAATGAATGACCTGCAACCATATCTGGCTTAAAAGCATCACCCATAACTTTACTTAAAATTACAGAGTGCAGAAATATAGCAGGCTGTGTTACTTTTGTTTCTTTTAAAGCTTCTGCCGTGCCTTCAAACATTATGTCAGTAATACGAAAACCTAGTATTTCGTTTGCTTTTTCAAAAAGCTCTTTTGCTATAGGGTATTTTTCATAAAGGTCTAAACCCATACCTACAAACTGCGCTCCTTGTCCTGGAAATATATATGCATTCATTTTGTTCTCTATCTTTTAATTTCGGACAAAAATAGTGATAAAATTATATTTGAAGTCATTCGCTTCTATTCTTTAAACCAACCCGAATACATTACATAACTTTCTGCAATTCGCTCCACCTCACCCTTACTCAATTCTGGGCTAATATCTTTTATTTTTTTTGCTGGCATCCCTGCATAAATACTACCCGAAGCCACATGAGTACCTTTTGTAACTACAGCTCCCGCAGCAATAATACTATTACTTTCTATAATACAATCATCCATAACAATACTTCCCATGCCAATTAACACGTTATCATGTATTATACAACCATGCACTAATGCATTATGCCCGATAGACACATTATTGCCAATTGTGGTTGGGTGTTTTTTATATGTTGCATGAATAACTGCGCCATCTTGCACATTTACCTTATTGCCCATTTTTATATAATGAACATCTCCTCTAATTACAGCATTAAACCAAACACTACATTGGCTACCCATACTTACCTCACCAACAATTACTGCATTTTCCGCAATAAAGCAATCTTCACCAATCTGTGGTGTATTACCATTTATAGTTTTTATAATCATTCTTTTAATTCTACTATTTAAGATACCTATTCAAAATAAGCTAACAAATCTTTTTTCTTTGATGCCGAAACTAAAAGTTCTTTTCCGCTAGATATAATTACACTACCACCTTTACCTTTTACATATTTCACTACTTCATTTACATTTACTAAATATGATTTATGAATTCTAGCAAATGGAAAATCAGATAGTGCTTCTTCAAAATATTTTAGTGTTTTACTAACCACAATCCTTTTACCTTCTAAATGAATTTCTGTATAGTTATCATCTGCCTTACAATATAATATGTCAGACACATTTAAAACTTGAAAACCATCTTGCTGCGGGATAGTTATTTTACCATCTACACTATTTAATTTTGGCTTTAAAACCCTATCTATTAAAGCATTCTCTTTTTGCCTAATTTCCGTTACGTACTCAACGGCATTAATTAACTCATCAATACTTATTGGTTTCATTAAATAATAAGCGGCATGGTTATTCAAAGCATCCATTGCATATTGATTGTATGCTGTAACAAACACAGTTTCGAATGTACGATTTGGTAATTGATCCAATAAATCAAAAGCATTACCAAAAGGCATTTCTACATCTAAAAAAACCAAATCTAAATCATTATCTTTAATTAATTCTAGCCCTTCTTTTATCGTTGATGCCTCACCCACCAAAGTAACATTTGCACAATATTTGGCTAAATAATTACGTAAAATTTCTCTGCTATTTGCCTCGTCTTCTACTAGTATTGCTTTTAAATTCATTTATCTTTCTTTAAAATGAAAACTACTTTTGTTCCTGTTCCATCAGGCATGTAATCAGCTATTTTCACATCTACTTTATCCTTATACATATCATTTAAAATATCAATTCTTTTTTTGATATTCCCCATGCCTTTAGATTTTTGCTTCTTCTGATTACTTGTTTTTAATTCAGCTGATTTTTTACGTCCAACACCATTATCAATAATACTAATTTCAATACTATCTTTAGATTTTTCTGCAATATCAATTTTTAAAAATCCTTTTTCATCAGTATATCTTAATCCATGCCATATCGCATTTTCAATATAAGGCTGCAATAACATTGGTGGAATTTGAAAAGCATTTACATCTAAATGTTCGCTTACATTTATTTTGTAATCGAATTTATCAGAAAATCGTGAGTGCTCTAACTTGGTGTATAGCTCTAGTAATTCTAGCTCTTTTGTTAATGGAATAAAATCTTCTTCTGAGTTTTCTAAAACAGCTCTCATTAATGTTGAAAAATCACTTAAATACCTATTAGCACTTCTCTCATCACTTCTAGCAATGTAATTATTGACTGAATTTAGCGCATTAAAAATAAAATGAGGATTCATTTGAGATCTCAGCGATTTTAATGCCAACAAATTATTTGCAAGCTTTTGCTGTTTGTTACTCCTATAAAAAAAATATGCAGTAAGCCCTAATAATAACATTCCAAAAATCAACGAATAAATAAGCCATTTTTGCCTATCTACCAATTGCTCACTAGTTAAAGCTAGATCAAATTTACTCTGATATAGTTCTCTATCTTTCTCTAAACCAGAAATTCTATTTTGTTTAGATGCTATTTCCTTATTGAACCTTGCCGCTCTAGAAATTTCTTGTTCTTTACGAATGTATAGCGTATCTACCATTGTTACATATTTTCGGTATGTCTCATATGCTTTCGTAAAATCTCCTTTATATTCATATACCTCAGACAATTTTCTTGTTGCATCTTTCTGCACAATTAAATCATCATCAACACCAGCTTCTTGAATACTCTCTTCTAAGAAAGGTATTGCTTCATCATATTTTTGTTGTGATAAATAAGCATTTGCTATTTTATATTTAATACGTTGTGTCGATATTGAATCGGAACTTGTATTTAAAGTATTTGTTTTTGCTACTTTTCTTTCTCTCAGGTTTAATTCTTCTAAATCTTCAAGGCTTTTTTTACGAAGCACAACCTCTTTATCATACTCACTCGTTTTATTATAAAAATCAGCAACCTTCTCCTTTTCTTGAACTGCTCTTTTGGGAGCTTGTTGTTTTGAAAGCTCTAGAGAATTGTCGTAATACTCTTCTGCTTCTGCTAATTGATTGTCAGCAGCATATGCATCTCCTATTTTAGAGTTAAAATCTGTAATTTTCGAAGCTATAGAATTGCTTTTGGCCAAACTCAGTCCTTTATTATAATACATTATAGAACTTGTATTATTATTAAGCCCTTTATAAGCATCTCCTAGGCCTTCAAATACTTGAGATTTTTCAAAAGTAGATATATTATTCTTGGTTGAAACAGTTAAAAACACAGTTTTTGCATTTTCAAACTCTTTATTAAAAAGATAGCTTTTACCCAATAAAATTTCTGTTTTTGTAGTTTTTTCTGCTACTAATGCATTTTTATAACTATCAATTGCTAAATCGTACTGCTTATAATATTGGTATATTTCACCTAGTATAGTATAGGCTTTTGCTAACTCATTTTTATTACCAGATTTACCCAATTGAGATATAGACTTTGTGACAAAATCTATACTTTTTTCGATATCAATTTTCTTATAATAGTTTGCAGAGTCTAAATATGTATCTACTTGAATAGCTCCTCTTTTCGAAAATGATTCTTTTTCTTTTTTAATAGGAACATAATCTTGCACCAGAACATCAACATCTTCTGAGCTTTTCACCCTATGTTTTACGGTATCAAAAGCACCACTTTCAAATTTAATAAGATCACCTACAATAGCTTGAATCTTAAATTCACCTAATCCATTTGTAACTGTATAACCACCGCTACTAGTAGTAACAATTACACCTGGTATTGCAATTCTTTTCTCTTTTCCTTTTACAGAGCCCTTAATTTCAAAACTATAGTTCTTCTGATCATTTTGTGAAAAGCCCACAAAACAAAACAAAATAAAAACTATTAATATGTTCTGATATTTACCCATAATCTACTTAATATAAGATAAACTTAGTTGTTTTTAGTGGTATTAAAAAATCCATAAAACAGCGTTCTTCTTAAAAATATAGTTGTTTTGATGGCTTTACAAATTCAATAAAGGCGTACACTCATCGAAAAGGCACGTTTACTCAATGCTCATTTTTATCGAAAAACTTTAGATATAGTTTTACTTCAGAAACTAAAAATAAGTAAACATGAAAAATATTAAAAAAGCAATTGGTTTAAGCGTTATGGCTCTAACACTTGGAATAACTTATGGTTGCGAAATAAAGCCGAAAAAAAATACTGAAACAATCATTGCTCAGGCAGTGGCTGACGAACATAAGCATATTAATAATACCGTGAAAATTGCTTTATTGTTAGATACTAGTAACAGTATGGATGGACTTATTGATCAAGCAAAATCGCAATTATGGGACATCGTCAACAAGTTTGCCTACGTTCGTGCTCGTTGCGGAAATGACCCTAATCCCGATTATATTAGACCTAATTTAGAAATTGCTTTATACCAATATGGCAATGATAACTTATCTTCTAACGAGGGTTACATTCAACAAGTTTTAGGTTTTAGTGGAGATTTAGATGAAATTTCTGAAAAACTTTTTTCACTTACTACAAATGGAGGTGAAGAATATTGTGGCACAGTAATACAAACATCTTTAAATCAACTAGATTGGGGTAAAAATCAAGATAATTTAAAAATGATTTTTATTGCTGGCAATGAACCCTTTACTCAGGGCAAATTAAATTATAAAGATGCCGTTACTAATGCTAAAGAAAAAGATGTTGTTGTAAATACCATCTTTTGTGGTGATTATGCACAAGGAGTTTCTTCGCAATGGAAAAATGGAGCCATTTTAACTGGTGGTGACTATATTGCTATTGACCACAATAGAAAAGTGGTACATATTGACACACCTTATGATGATGATATTGTTAGCCTAAACTCTAAACTAAATAAAACATATATTGCTTACGGTGCATTAGGGAAATCTAAACTAGCAAACCAGAATTATCAAGATGAAAATGCAATGGAAGTTGAAGAGGCTGTAGCTGTAAAAAGAGCCGTTAGTAAAAGCTCTAGATTGTATAAAAACTCGACTTGGGATTTAGTTGATGCGGCAGATGAAAAGGAATTTGATGTTTCGAAAGTAGAAAAGAAACAATTACCCGACAGCTTAAAAAACAAATCTGATAAAGAAATAGAATCTTATATTACTTTAAAGAAAAAAGAAAGAATTAAAATTCAAGCAAGCATTCAAGAACTGAATAAAAAACGTCAAGATTATATATCAAAAAAACAAGAGAACGCTGGAGGTGAACTTGAAAATGCAATGTTAGCTGCTATTAAAAAGCAAGCTGAAAAGAAAAATTACAAATGGGATAATTAAAACAAAACAAAGGCTTGCTATTACATTAGCAAGCCTTTGTTTTTTTTATTAGTAATTAACAGCAGGACATTTACAATCGTAACGCTTTGTAGATTGCAAAAAGTCATACCCTAATGTTATTTGATGAAAACCTCCATTATCAAAACGAATATCACCCATTTGATATGAGTAGTTATAAGACACCATAAATTTTTTATAATTAACACCAACTATTGGCGTAATCAATTGTAGTTTTTGTTCTTCAGGTCCATCTTCTGTAATATATAAAGTACCATCAAAACTTCTACGGTACGATATCCCTCCCCAAACTATAGCCTCTCCAACACCCCTATAGGCCTTAGCATTAAAATCTATAGCTTTTTCTGATGTAAAATCCGTCATTTGAAATAAAACAGAAGGCTCAAATTGCCAATCTCCTCTATCAAAAACATATCCTGTCGAAATTACATATCTTCTTAAATTATCAACTTCAGGTACTAAAGGGTCGTCATTTCTATCTTTTGCATATAAACTCCTTTTTGTGCTCAATAAATTTAAAATAGTAGCATGTGCATAGAATTCTAAATAATTATAAGAAACCCCTAAATCTGTATTAAAATAAGTAGAACTTATTCTTGACCCAACTACAGCCGGATCTGGCGTTGTAGATCTAAATTCAGTTTCATCTAAATTACTTTGCAATATTGTACCACTTAAACCAAAAGATAGTTGATTTAAATTTCGAGCATCGCCACTAAATTTTAAATGGTGTGCATATGTAAATTTCGCTCCCGTTTGTGAATGATATCCATTTGCATCATTGAAAATAATTGCTCCTACCCCACTTTTTTCTCCTACTCTAAAATGTGCATTTATAGTTTGTAAATTTGGAGCATCATCAACATCAAACCACTGTTTTCTTGCTGTAAGTCTAACTTTACCACCTTCCCCAATACCTGCCATCGATGGGTGTATCAAATAATAATTATCAGATAAATAATCAAAATAAACAGGAATACCTTCTTGAGCCCAAGAAACTACTCCAAAAGCAAAAAAAAGTAATGTAGATAAAAATAAATTTTTCATTAGTAGTCTTATGAATAAAAAGGGTTTAACTCTATAATTTAACGCCTTATACAGAACATTATTATATACCGTTAAAGTTACAATAACTTTGTACTTTTGTAAAAATCTTAGATAGACATAAAAAGCAACCCTTTTTTGTTAAATTAATTAATGTTTTAGCATTAATTACGTCTGACTAAATAGTAAAAAATAAAAATAAGAAGATGAAAGAGTTTACGATTACTATTGTAGAAACTAACAACCCTGCTATACTTAAATTTGATACAAATCATTTTATTACAAACAGTAATAATTATGAATATAAAGATATTGATGATGCTAAAAACTCTCCTTTAGCACAACAATTATTCTATTTACCATTTGTAAAAACGGTTTATATCTCAGCTAATTTTGTTGCTTTAGAGCGTTTTGATATTGTTGAATGGAATGATGTTAAAGATGAAGTTGCCCAGCAATTAGTAGAGTATTTAAATAGTGGAGAACCTGTTGTTCACGAAAATAAAGATCCTCAAAAGGTACCTGCCACTGTTTATGCAGAGAGCACTCCTAACCCTGCGGTAATGAAATTTGTATCGAACAAAACTATTGTACCTACTACTTTCGAGTTTAAAAACATTGACGAAGCTAAAGATTCTGCTTTGGCTCAAAAACTTTTCCACTTCCCATTCGTTAAAGAGGTTTTCTTTGATGAAAACTATGTGTCTGTTACTAAATATGAGGTAGCTGATTGGAATGAGGTTACTTTTGATATTAGAGAGTTAATCCGAAATTTTATTGCTGATGGTAATGAAATTGTAAGTTCTGATAGCGTTGCTAAGAAAAAAGCAGAAGCTCCTAAAACTCAATTACAAGATGCTAATTTAGATGACACCTCTAAAAAAATTATCGATATTTTAGAAGAATATGTTAAGCCTGCCGTTGCTAGTGATGGTGGTAACATACTTTTTAAATCGTATGATGCGCCTAGCAAAACCGTAAATGTAATATTACAAGGTGCATGTAGTGGTTGCCCATCATCTACATTCACTTTAAAAAACGGAATTGAAAACATGTTAAAAAACATGATGGGAGATCAGGTACAAAACGTAGTTGCCCTTAATGGTTAATCTTTTATTAAGTATTCTTTAAACAAATTTAAATTTCTTAGCTTTAAGGAAACACAAAATAAAAAATCATTATGGCAATTTTAAAAGTTATTGAAGTTTTAGCTAGTTCAGAAAAAAGTTGGGAAGATGCAGCCAAAAAAGCTGTTTCTCAAGCCTCGAAAAGCGTGAAAAATATTCGATCTGTTTATATTAATGAACAAAGTGCCTCTGTAGACAATGGGGAAATCTCAGAATACAGAGTTAATGTAAAAATCACTTTCGAAATTAAATAGTTTTCACTTTTTGAAAAATACAAAAGCGCATTTCATGCGCTTTTTTTATGCCCAATTATAATTAACTGTTAATAAATGACACTATTCCGTTAAGTTTTGCCGTAATCACCAGTTTGTATAGGTTTTTAAATTAGGTTTAATTTTCTTTGCACTGAAAAGAAAATTAAAATAAAGTAATAGAGTTTAAAGCATGGAGAAACTTACAAATTATCAAGAACATATGGACAATGCTATTAATTGGATTTGGAAAGCATTGCCAAACCTAATTTTAGCTATTGTGATTTTTTTTATAGGTCTGTGGCTTATTAAATTTATAAACCGATTGGTTAGAAAATTCTTTTTGAAACATGATTACGACCCTTCTTTAGAGACTTTTTTACAAAGTCTGATTAGTATGGGGCTTAAGATTATGCTTTTTGTACTTGTAATTACGCAATTAGGTGTACAATCATCATCTCTAGTAGCTATTATTGGTGCTGCGGGTTTAGCAATTGGTTTAGCATTACAAGGTTCATTAGCTAATTTTGCTGGAGGGGTTTTAATATTATTATTTAAACCATTTAAGGTTGGTGATTTTATTAGCGCACAAGGTGTTGATGGCACAGTAAAAGAAATTTCAATTTTTACTACTAAATTAACCACTTTCGGAAACCAAATTGCAATAGTACCTAACGGACAATTATCAAACAATAATATTATTAACTATAATGCTCAAGACACGAGAAGAGATAAGCAAACTATAGGTATTGGTTATGGCTCTAATCTTAAAAAAGCAAAAGAAATACTTTTAGATATTTGTGCTAAGGAAGAAAAAATTTTAAAAGAGCCCGCACCAGTAGTTTACGTTGATGCACTTGCTGATAGCTCAGTAAATTTAACTTTACGTTTTTGGGCAGAAAACCCTCTTTTTTGGGATGCCCATTTTAATGTAATTGAACAAACAAAACTTAGGTTTGATGAGGAAGGTATTGAAATACCATTCCCTCAAGTAGTACAATATAATAAATAGATCTAAGCTTTTTTCTTTTTAAGAAGCACAAAATCTTTTAAATAATAAGGTTCAAAGTAAGCAACATTTTCTAAGTTGTTTTCTTTGAACTTTTTATATGACAACATAGCCATTTCTTTAGATGAAGGAATTACTTTTGTGTTAAAACTAAAATTACCGTTAACTGAGAGCATTTCTATACATTTTTCAACCCCACTACCTAACAACAATACTTTTCCTTTTGCTGCAAATTCTGAAAAAGAATTCTCATCTATAATTTCAGCTTTAGTTTCTCTAATTTCTTTCATGTTTTTATCAAACACGCATGAATATACTTCCATTCTTCTTGCATCTAAAACAGGAATAACAAAATCTATAGAATCACCAATTGACTGCACTACCATACTCTCCAGAGTTGCAATTGCAATTAATGGAATATCTAAAGAAAAACACAAACCTTTAGCTGCCGAAACACCTATTCGCAAACCCGTATATGAACCAGGGCCCTTACTCACAGCAATAGCGTTTACTTCTTTTAAAGAAACTTCAGCTTCTTTTAAAACATCTTCTATAAATAAATGTAATTGTTCTGCATGCGAAAAACTCGCACTATCAAACTCCTTAAGAGCTAATAGTTGACCTTCTTTAGCCAAACTAACAGAACAGTTAGTTGTTGCTGTCTCTAAATTTAAAATTATTGCCATATTATCTGCAAATATACATTCAAGTAAGACAACAAAAAAGCCCACACTATTTTTACACAGTATGAGCTATTGAAAGAAAATAAAAATTAATTATTTTAAAGTTAAAGGCAAACCAAAGTAAAACTCTAATACTTTTAGTCTGAAAATATAATCATACTTTGTTCTAACTAACTGCGCTTCTGCATCTTCTACTCTTGACTGTGCCTGACTAAAATCAAAAGAGTTCATTAAACCAACATCAAAACGTTCTTTAGAGTAATCATAAGCTAATTTTCGAGCATCTAAAGTTTTTTGAGCAGCCTCATAAGCTTTTGAAAAACTTTTAACATCTACATATGCTTGATTGATATTTGTTTCAAGTGCGAGCTTCTCTTGCTCCAACTGCAACTTCGCTTTATCTATATTTATTTTAGATCTTTTAATATTGTTTTTTACACTAAACCCATTAAATACTGGAATATTTAATTGCGCTCCATAAGAGAAGCCGTCAAAAATCCAAAGTTGATCTTTAAAGCTTGGCGTGAACGGACTGTTATTACCATCTAAAAGTGTAGTTGCATCTGAATATCTAGATCCATAGTTAAAAAACCCTGTAAGCGTTGGCAGTAATGCTCCTTTACTTATTTTCAAATCTTTTTCAGCTAAATCAACATTTAATTCAGAAAATTTAATATCATTTCTATACGTTAAAGCCTTATCAAAAATAGTTTTAGGCGTATTTGTTATAACCTCTGAAGGTGGCACATCAAATGATTCGTCTGCAATATCAAAATTTTCGTAATCTGTAATTTGTAATAACTGTGCTAAGTTTATTTTTGAAATTATAATACTGTTTTCTGAATTTACAATTTGCTGTTCTTGATTAGCTACAGTTGCTTCTATTTCCAACAAATCTCCTCTAGGTACAACACCCGCCTCAACCAACTCATTTGTACGCTTTAAATCTTGCTGTGTAACATTATACTGCGCTTTAAAAACACGCAAAGATTCCTTATTAGACAAAACTAACAAATATGCATTAGCTACATTTAAACGAATATCATCTTTTAAATCATCTAAACGATACTGGCTTGCCATTGCGTTTAGCTTTGCACGATTAAAATTATGTATATTTCGTAAACCATCATATAGAGTAACGTTTGAAGATATACTCCCACTTACGTTAAAACTAGTCGTATTTGTTGGCAGGTTATTCGTAGGGTTAATTGAAAAACCTGTATTACTCGAAATTGAATTCGTAGCATTTAAATTAGGTAGAAAAGCACCTAATGCATCTGACTTTTCAATTTGCACACTTTGCAAGTCTAGTTCATATTGTTCAATAGATAAGTTGTTATCCACGGCATACGAAACACATTCTTCTAATGTCCACTTTTTTACTTGCGAACTACCAACGGTAAATGCAAAAACTATTAATAAAGATGCTATTTTAAATTTCATATTTTTTGATTTGATGATTCTATTTAGTGATTAGTCTTCTTTAGAAGATTCATCCTTATTTTTATCTAATTCGTTCCATACTTTAATTTTAGCATTTTCATCTAAACCTGAAACAACTTCCACATCGATACCATCACTAACACCTAAAACAAGTTCTTTTCTTTCAAACTCATTTTCTGCAGTTTCAATCTCTACATAAGGTTTTTGCGTTTTTTTATCAAACTGAAGCAAGGCTTCTTTTATAGATAATACATCTTTTTTCTCTTCTAATACAATCGATGCATTTGCACTATAACCTGCCCTTACATTTACACTATCATTAACGACCAAATCACCTTCAATTCTGAACTGAACTGCTCCATCTTCTTCTATGCCTTTAGGGGCTATAAATTTTAACAATGCCTCGAATGTTGTTTTATCAAGCGCTCCTAAATTAATTTTTAAAGGCATACCCAACTTTAGTTTTCCAACCTCAGCCTCATCTACTTCGCCTTCAAATATCATTTTACTCATATCAGCAATAGTTGCGATAGTAGTTCCGTCATTAAAATTATTACTCTCAATAACTTGGTCTCCTTCTTCAACCGGAATTTCTAAAATTGTACCTGACACGGTTGCTCTAATATTAGTATTCGCACTCGATGAACCATTTGCAGAACCTACTCTAATTATTTGATAATCGCTATTAGCATTCTTTAACTCTTGCTGTGCTTGGTTGAATTGTAATTGTACACTATTAAAATCTTGACTAGAGATTACACCTTTATCAAATAAAGATTTATTCCTATCATATTCTATTTTAACATTGTTTAAAGCTAAATTTGCATTTGAAATTCTACCTCTTGCATTGTTTAAAGATTGCTCATTCGGAACAACTTTTATAACGGCTATTAAATCTCCAGCCTTTACTAGAGTACCTTCTTCAAGATATATTTTTTCAATAATACCTGAAATCTGAGGTTTGATTTCTATTTCATCTTCAGGAATTACTTTCCCTGTAACAACTACTTTATTAACTATATCTCTTTTAACTAAAGTCTCTGTTTCGTATAGTTTTGCAGGAGTACTATTCTTTTTAATAAAAAAGACAATAGCGCCTAAAATTGCAAAACACAAAAATCCTATTAATCCGTATTTTAAGTACTTATTCATTTGATGTAATTTGATTGTTAGTTTGTTTTCGTTGTTATTATATATTATTCTTCCCTTAGGGCATCTATAGGTTTTATTCTTATGGCTCTATTAGCAGGTATCAATCCTATTAAAACACTGAGGCCTACCATTAAAATAAATGAAATCAAAAATTGAGGTATACTAACCATCGGGTTTGCGAAAGGAAATTCATCACCACTCCCAAACATAACATCTAATACGCCTAGTATTCCTACTGAAATTGCAAAGCCAATTAAACCCGCAAAACTTGTTAATACGATTGCCTCTAACACAATCTGTCTTTTCACTACTTTAGGCGTAGCACCTAAAGCTCTTCTCACTCCTATTTCTTTTGTACGCTCTTTTACGGTTATTAAAAGGATATTACTAATCGCAATTACACCCGCTAACAATGTAAAAATTCCGATAAAAAAAGAAAAAGCTTTCAACACTACTGTAAATGCAGATATGTTGTTGAATATCTCGGACATATCAAAACTTCCTATCGCTCTTTCATCTTTTGGAGAAATATCATATTTAACTTTTAAAAGTTTTTTAATTTTTTGTTCTACTTCTGCAACTTGTTTTCCTTCTTTAACAGAAATAGCCATCCACCCCATTCGATCACCTGACCCATACGCTTTTTGGAAAGTCGTAAATGGAATAAATACAGCATTTTCACCATCAATATTTATATTTTTGCTTGGCTTAAAAATACCAACAACAGTAAAAAATATTCCATTTATCCGAATATCTTGGCCAATAGCTTCTTCATTTTTATCAAATAGCAACTTAAAAGTTTCTTCACCAATAACACATATTTTTTTATTAGCAGCAATATCATTACTATTTATAAAACGGCCTTTTACTAGTTGTTTTTTGGTTATTTCATCAATATCTGGATAATCGCCATAAACAGATGATCCACTTTTTCTACCGTTTCTATACACTGTAACAATACCGTTATGGCTACCTAATTCTATACGAGGTGCTAAAACATCAATTTCTGGAATTTGCTTTTTTAAAATATCTGCATCTTCTAATCTGAAATTTATTTTTCTCCCTCTTTCAAAACCCTTATAAGGTTCCGATGTACTTTGGCTCCAAACAAAAAGACTATTAGAAGCTGTGCCTGCAAATATTTTATTAAAGCCATTACTCATTCCGTTTGCCGAACCTAATAATAACATTAAAATAAGCATAGCAAAAATCACCCCTAACATAGTAAGAAATGTTCGAAACATATTCTTGCTTAGTGTGTTAAAAATCTCTCTCCACAAATCTCTATCTAACAGCCACATATTATTTATCTCTAAGTGCTACAATTGGTTTAATATTTGCTGCTTTCAACGCTGGTATTAACCCTGCAAAAACGCCTGCTACAATAAGTATAACTGTAGCTGTAAAAACGGTAGAAAAACTCACAGAAGGATTTGCAAATGCAGGAGATTGGATATGCGGACCTATTACCGCTAAAATACTCGTAGCAAATAACAACCCTATAAATCCAGACATTGCAGTAATAAAAACAGACTCTAATATTACTAATTTTATAATTTGACTAGGTTCTGCACCCAATGCTTTTCTAATTCCTATTTCTTTAGTTCGTTCTTTTACTGTAAACACCATTATGTTACCAATACCAACAATACCTGCTATTAAAATTAAAAGACCTACAACAATACCAATAACATTTAGCACCCCCGTAAAACTACTTATATCAGAAAAAGCTTCTGCATAGTTCCAAACTCTAATCCCTGACTGGTCGTCTGGCGATACTTTATGCCTACGTTTAAATATACTTTCTAATCTTCTAGAGAAACCGAGTGCTTTCGTTAAATCAAAATTAGGGTTATAGGTTAGTGCTATATCATTAATATTATCCGTGTTACCGTAGATACCTTGGTAAGTTGTAATTGGCGCGTAAATCTTACGCTCCGCATTATCATCACCTTCATCTGTAAAAATACCTACAACTCTAAATGGCAAACCATTAAATTCAACAAACTTTCCAAGTGCTTCTTCTTCTTTAAATAAGTCTTGTTTTACTTTTCTACCTATTACAGCTACTTTCGCTTTCGAGGCTAAATCATTTGAATTAATATATCGACCTTTTGTTATA
This sequence comes from Cellulophaga sp. HaHaR_3_176, assembly GCF_019021925.1. Lineage (NCBI taxonomy): Bacteria > Pseudomonadati > Bacteroidota > Flavobacteriia > Flavobacteriales > Flavobacteriaceae > Cellulophaga > Cellulophaga sp. HaHaR_3_176. The sequence goes on along the minus strand of NZ_CP058990.1, from coordinate 19,621 downwards.
ATCGTTTTTTCAATCATTTGATGATCAGGGTGAACGGCTTGAACACCATAAGAGCCTGTTTCGCTTTTATATCTAGCATTTGCACTTGCATAATACCGCGCACTTATATACTCTACTGCATCAGGAAAACTTTTTTGAATATATTCAATATCATCATTCTTAAGCTGAATTCTTCTATTTATCTCAAAACCAGCATATGCCTTAGTAGTATTACCTGTTCTAATAAATATGGCATTTGTAGCATCATCATTAAATCGCAGATAAAATCCATTTTGCATTCCGTTTACAGAAGCTAGTAAAAGTACTAGTATAAAAATACCCCAACCTACCGAAAACCCTGTTAAAAAGGTACGAAGCCTGTTATTTTTTATACTATAAATAATTTCTTGCCAAATGTCTCTATCAAACATATTGCTGTGCTCTAACCTGTTCTATTTTTTTATCTTCGACAATAACGCCATCTTTTAAATGCACAATACGCTTACACATATCTGCAATATCAGGCTCATGTGTTACTATCAAAATAGTGTTACCTGCATCGTTAATTTTCTGAATCAAATCCATAACCTCATAAGAAGTTTTACTATCTAAAGCCCCTGTTGGCTCATCTGCTAACAAAACTTTTGGTTCTGCCGCCATTGCTCTTGCAATTGCCACACGTTGTTTTTGCCCACCTGAAAGCTCACTTGGCAAATGGGTTGCCCATTGTTTAAGACCTACTTGCTCTAAATATTTTAGAGCCTTTTCTTGACGTTCTTTTCTTCCTACTTTTTGATAGTATAGTGGTAATGCTACATTTTCAGCCGCACTCTTATAATTTATCAAGTTAAAAGATTGAAAAATGAAACCTAAAAATTTATTTCGATATTGAGCCGCTTTTGTTTCATTTAAGTTTTTAATTGGAACATTATCTAAGGTATAAGAACCCTCATCTAACTCATCCAGCATTCCTAAAATATTTAGTAAGGTAGATTTCCCTGATCCTGAAGAACCCATAATTGCAACTAGCTCCCCTTCTTCTACAGAAAAATTTATACCTTTTAATACATGAAGGGAATTGCTTCCCATTTTATATGATTTATGAAGATTTTTAATTTCTATCATGATTCGTTTTGTTAGTTGTTTGGTTTTTACTCCACTAGTTAGACTTCGAGAGCTAAATAATGTTACAGATTAATATCTAAAAAAAATGTTAAAATGACTCGCTTTCTCCAGAATCACCTTATTCTTTAAATTTTATAAAATATTAATTTTCTTCTTCCTCTTTTTCAATTTGGTTCCAGACTTTAATTTTATCTAACAAATTAAGCCCAGACTTAATTTCTACATTAATTCCATCACTAATGCCTAATTCTATATCTTTTCTTTCAAAAGACTGATCGCCTGTTTTTAATTCTACAAAAGGCTTTTTCGTTTCTTTATCAAATTGCACTAAAGCTTCTTTTATAGATATTACACTATCTACTTTCGCTAAAATAATAGAGGCATTTGCACTTAATCCTGCTCTAATAAAAACACTGTCTTGTTTTTTTAAGGTTCCTTTTATTTCAAATTGAATGGCACCATTTTCGGCTTTTCCTTTTGGCGCTATATAGTCTAAAACTGCGGGAAATACTTTGTTTTCAATAGCACCTACAGTAATTTCTAGTGGCAAATTTTCTTTTATTTTTCCAACTTCAGATTCGTCTACCTTTCCTTCAAAAATCATTTTATCAACATCTGCTATAGCAGCAATTGTAGTACCTTCATTAAAATTATTACTCTCAATAACTTGGTTACCAACTTCAACAGGTACTTCTAAAACCATACCGCTAACTGTAGCTTTTATCAATGTATTTGCTGCGCTACCCAAACCTCTTGTTGTTCCTGTTTTTACAATATCATAGTTTTTATGTGACGCGTTATAACCTTGTCTTGCCTGATCGTAAGTTACTTGAGCTCTTTCTAAATCTACCTTTGAAATTACTCCTTTATCAAATAAAGTTTTTTGTCTTTCTAAATTACGCATTTGGTCATCTAAATTAATTTTAGATTCTTCTATTGTGTTTTTTGCGCTATTTAAGGCGTTTAAATTTGGTACTATTTTAATTTTTGCTAATAAATCGCCAGATTTTACATAATCGCCACCTTCTACATATATCTCTTCAATAACCCCTGATATATTTGGTTTTATCAACACTTCTTCTAAAGGTAAAATACTACCAGTTGCTACTGTTTTTTTTATGATTGTTTTTTTTGTTGGCTGTTCCGTCTCATATGTAACAGGGTCTTCTGAATTTTTTTGATACAAATAATACATTGCTGCACCGAATGAAACTACTATAAATAGTAAGATAAAAATAGTTGTCTTTTTTTTCATTTTGATTGATTTATATTCCGATTACATCGGTTTTTTTGATTGATTTAAAACTAATTATTCTGTCCGTAGAGCATCTATGGGTTTAACTTTGATAGCACTCTGGGCTGGTATAAAACCGGCTAATAAACCTGAAACCACTAAAATTATTAAAGCGATAACTACAATATCTAAACTCACACTTGGGTTCATAAACATATCAACAGGTCCGATAGAATCTAATAACGCATTTATTCCATAAATAAAAAGAGCTCCAATTATAATACCTGTCATTCCTGAAATAATTGTTAGAAAAATTGACTCCATTAATATTTGAACCTTAATTGACCATGGGTCTTCACCCAGTGCCCGTCTAATTCCAATTTCTTTAGTTCTTTCTTTTACTACAATTAGCATTATATTACTCACTCCAATAATGCCCGATATTAAAACCAAAATGCCTACGAAATAAGCAATTAATTGCATCGCAATAAATAAGCTCTCTACTCTATTATACTCTTCATACAAATCAAAATTTCCTATTGCACGATTATCTTCTGGATGAATTTTTCGATTATTTTTCATCTGATTTATGATATCTTCTTTTAAACTTGTAATTGAAGTACCGTCTTTTGCCGTTATAGCCATCCATCCAACATCATTACCTCTATTAAAAGCTTGTGAAAACGACGTAAAAGGAACAAAAATTTCTTTTTGCCCCTCTTCTGCATTACCATTATTATTATTTTTCTTGTAAGTACCAACAATCATAAAATTCACCCCTTGGATTTTCACATACTCACCCAAAGCTATTTCGTCTTTTTCAAATAAAGCTTTTTTAACCCCTTCTCCGATAATTGCAATTTTTCGTTTTTGATTGATATCTGAATAATTAATAAAGCGACCAGAGGTAATAGTCATAGGGTCTTGATTTATAATTTCAGGATAATCACCATAAACATTAAAAGCTCCTATTTTTATACCTCTAACAACATTGTTACCCCCTTCAAATCCATCTAATCTATTTCTAGGTGATATATATCGTAATTTTGAAAAATTCTCTCTCAAAGAAGTAACATCTTCAACCTTAAAATTAAATCTTCTACCCTTAGGTAGCCCCACATATTCTTTAGATGTAGCTTGAGACCACATAAACATCGTATTAGTAGCAATATCACCAAAGCTACTTTTAATTCCATTTTCTAAACCCTTACCTGCTGCTAACAGAATAATTAAAATAAGGATTCCCCAAAAAACACCAAATGCAGTTAGTATCGTTCTAAACCAATTACTGGTTAAGACTTCTAAAATTTCTTTCCACCGATCCCGATTAAACATGTTTTTTTCTTTTTTTATTCATCACGTAAGGCATCTATTGTATGAATACTTGCTGCTCTCCATGCAGGAAAAAAACCAGCAATCGCACCTGCCAGCACCAACAAAAAAACAGTAGACAATGCAACATTAAAATCTACTGAGGGATTTAAAATATAATCTACTTCGATATTTGGCCCTATTACTTCAAGAAGACCCATACTGAAAATCAAACCCACAAAACCAGAAATAGCAGTAACAAAAATTGCCTCATGTAAAATCATTCCAATAATAGACCAAGGTTTTGCTCCTAAAGCTTTTCGTATTCCTATTTCTTTTGTTCTTTCTTTTACCACAATAAGCATAATATTACTTACCCCAACCACACCTGCTATAATGGTACAGAGACCCACAAACCAAAAGAAAATTTTAATATTACCTGTTAATGCGTAGAATCTTTTTGCATTTTCCATTTGGTTATTTATACCAATACCTCCTTCATCATCAGGCGCTATAGAATGTACTTCTTTTAAGTATGTTTCAACTTGACTTTTTAACTTTATTGATTGCTGAACAGCTTGTTCAAAATTATCCATGGGAGGTGATGAAAAAACAAGATTATCTAATTTATCTGCACCATTAAATACTTTTTGTGATGTTGAAATTGGTATGAAAATTCGATTTTCTTCTTGATCACCAGCTTTATCTTTGTAAACTCCGATTATCTTAAAAGGTATATTTGAGATTTTAATAAACTCTCCAACTGGATTATCTATATCATCAAATGCTTCTCTTTTTATTTTAGAGCTTATTACAGCTACTTTTGTTACCTGAGACTCATCTTGCCAGTTCAAATAGCGCCCTTGCAACATATATTGATTCTCTAAAAACTGAGTTTCGTATGTTGTGCCCATAACGCGATATATTAAAGCGTCATTTTTATAAGTCGTAATGATATCATTAGGTAAATAGAACATGGATTTGTTTTCTAAATTCAAATCCATTTTATCGACTATCGTAGTATAGTCTTCATTTTTAAATTGAATTTGGCGACCAGGATTTAATCCTTTATATGCTTTTTGTGTAGTTTCTGTCCAAATCCACATACTAGTAGCTGCATCACTCTCAAATTCCTTAGCGATACCATTTTGCATCCCTTGACCAAAACCAAGTAAAATAACCAAAATAAAAATACCTGACGCAACGGAAAGACCCGTAAGAAATGTGCGAAGCTTATTTTTTCGAATAGTATCGAAAATTTCTTGCCATCTCTCTATATCAAACATAGCATAGTCGTTTTTTGGTTGGTTTTATATTACCTAAAGTAATATCTCTTAACACAATAGACTACTATGAATTACATTTGTTACATGAATAAAACTTAATTAAATGTTAAAATTAAATTTTACCTGATTTCATTTTTTTGTAAACAAAATAAAAAAGTACTCCAACTAAAACATAAGGTATCGCCATTAGATAGACAATACCGTCATTAATACCCTTAGCTGTCTGCGAACCTTCTTCACTTTCTAAAACAGCTCTACACATCGCACATTGAGCTTCTGACAAAGACGGAATAAGCATTGCAACTAAACAAAGTATAAAAATTTTAGTTTTCATAGCGTAAAATTATGCGTAGTTATAGTAAGGAGATATCATTAAATACACAACAACACCCGTAATTGCGACATAAAGCCAAATAGGAAATGTAATTTTTGCGAGTTTTCTATGCTCTTCAAATTTTTCTAAATAAGCTTTTGCATACGTTTTAAGCACTAATGGTATTATAATAATTGATAAGATGATATGAGTAATTAGTATAAAATAATATACATACTTGACAGCTCCATCACCTCCAAATTTAGTAGATTCTGATGTCATATGATACCCTATATACATTACCAAAAAGGCTAAAGAAAGCCCTATGCACGTTTTCATTAGGTTTTGATGCATAACTTTCTTGCCATTTTTTATAGCAAACACAGCCGCTATTAATAATATAGCTGTTATACCGTTTACACTCGCATAAATTGGCGGCAAAAAACTTAACGGTTTAGCATCTGGAATTTTAACTCTAAATAAAATTGCAACTACAACAGGTACCACAATAGATACTATTGTAATTAACTTGTTAAATTTCTTTTCTTTTAAATCGACCGCACTCATTTACTCTTCTAATAATTTTTTAATATCTTCTTTTAAAACACCTATTTGTTCTTTCTCACCATGGTCATTTTCTCCATCTTCTTCTAAAATAGCTCCACGGTAGTATATAATTGGATTTCCAAAATCATCTACTCTACAACGTAAATATCCATTTTTATCTACTAAAGCAAACATACCTGCATGTTCAAAACCACCTGGAGCATTAGGTATTTCTTTCGCAAAAATATTAAAACCTGTATTTGCTAAATCATATATTGCTTGAGAGTCACCTGTCATCAGGTTCCAATCCATATTTGTTACACCATATTTTTCAGCATATTCTTTTAAAACCCTTGGTGTATCGTATTCTGGATTAATAGAAAAAGAGGCAACTCCAAAATCATTAAAGTCTTTAAACTCATTCTGAACCTGAATCAAATTTTGGTTCATAATTGGGCAAATCGTTGGACATGTAGAAAAAAAGAATTCTACAACGTACACTTTCCCTTTATAATCTTCATTTGTTATAAGCAGACTATCTTGGTTTACAAATGAAAATTCTGGAACTTTTCTTTTAACACCATTTAAAACAACATAAGCAAGATCACCTGAATTGGTAGGCACATTCATCCTATCACTTTCAACGATCGTTCCATTTTTTACTCTATCAATTATTCTAGGTATAAATATGATTCCAAATATTAGCACAATAAAAGATACCCAAACGTATGTATAGTTTTTTTTCATTTTTATATTTTACGATCTGAATTATTCTTTTTTAAAGCCATTCTATACTCTGCAAGTATAATTCGAACATCATCAATCATTTTGTTCGTTAATTCAGCTACAGAAGTTGCATTAAACCCATAAATGGTTTCATGATTATCCTCATCTGGGTTCCTTCCACGAAGTGCTGCATCTTTATCTATTATAAAAACATAAGGAGTACTATAATTAGAATCAAGTTTTAAATCTGTTTTTAAACTTGAAAAGATAGAAGTAATTTCTGTGGGGTCAAGAAAGATAAAATTCCATTTATTTACATCTACTAAACTAGAAAGTTCCTTTTTTAAAACCTCTACATTAGGTTCCATACCTTTTGGAACAACCATTACAAATTGAAAATCATCAAACTTATAAAAATCTTTATATATTTTTTCGTTAAGATTGAGGGCATTTCCTTTTTTAAAATCAATATCTGATCCCAAAAAACCTAGTATAGTTATTTTTTTATTGAATGTTACTCTGCTATCATAATCAGCAACATCTTCAATATTTTCTGTAAGAACAGGTAATTTGCCAAAGTTATGAACCCCTGATGCAAAAAAGAGGTAAGCAACAATAGGGAAGATAAATAAAACTACTAAAACAAAAGTCTTTTTCATATTGCTATCACTATAAATTAGCACTAAGGTTTGATGCTATTTTTAATACAAAAAAAAGAGTCCGCCTCTCTTCTATATCTTCCAAATAGGAATAGTGCAAAAATAAAAAAAGACGGTCGTAAAACCGTCTTTTTTAACTTTTAAATATCTTTTAGAAATTCCATTTCACAAAGCCTTCTTTATATACTTCAAAAATATAATCTGCTTCAAAAAGCAAGATAAAAAGCAAGTAGCTTACTAAGAAAATTGGAGTCCAAACTATTGTTCTTCTTAACGCACTTTTCTCATCTCTTAAGTGCATAAAATCCCAAGCAATATAATATGCTTTCACTAAAGTTAAGATGATAAAAATCCAATTTAAGGGTTTCATTCCTAAAACAGTAGATTTTATTAAAACATCAGGCTTAATTATACCTAATGCAACTTCTACTGCTGTTATTAAAGATAAGAAAATTAAAACACCCCAGATTTTACTGACGTTAGATTTAAACTTAACTAAACCTCTGAAAATTTCTAATTTATGTTCGTGTGCCATTATAATATTTTTAAATTCTTTTAAAAAGAAACTAATTTTTTATTCTATTAAACTAGGTAGAAGAATGTAAATACAAATACCCAAACTAAATCAACAAAGTGCCAGTATAGTCCAACTTTCTCTACCATTTCATAACTACGTCTTTTTTCATACGTACCTATAATAACATTAAAGAAAATAATGATATTAATTACAATACCAGAAAATACGTGAAAACCATGAAAACCAGTTATAAAGAAAAAGAAATCAGCAAATAACCTACTACCATACTCATTATGCACAAGGTTTGCACCTTCTACAACCTGTACAGCTTGATTCAACTTCATTAAAGAATCTTCTCTTGAAAGAATAGTCTTGTGGCCTTCTTCATTAATTTTTTCGGTTCTAACCAATAAATTAGATTTAGCTTTAAAACCATCTACCACTTGGCTAACTGAATATGTTGGTAAAGTACCTTCTTTTGTAAACCAAATACCATTTTTACGTTCGTGAGCTGTACGTTCAGAATGCATTTCTTTAGCAAAATCAGCTATAGCAACCTGATGACCTGTTTCAGCATCAACAAACTGTAATATTCTACCACCTTTAGTTTCTAAAGCACCATGACTACCTTTTATAAAAGTTGCCCATTCCCATCCTTGAGAACCAACGAAAATGATACCTCCGATAATGGTAAAGAACATATACCAAATAACTTTATTTTTTTTCATTTGATGACCCGCATCAACGGCCAAAACCATTGTCACTGATGACATAATTAATATAAATGTCATAAATGCCACGTAATACATCGGATAATTACCATGGAAAAATGGCACGTGAGTAAAAACCTCATCTGCAATTGGCCATGTTTCTAAAAACTTAAATCTTGAGAAGCCATATGCTGCAAGAAAACCAGAAAATGTCAAAGCATCAGAAACGATGAAAAACCACATCATCATTTTTCCGTAGCTAGCATTTAGCGGTTGGTTTCCTCCACCCCATACATTCTGTTCCTCACCAGTTGTTACTGTAGTATCCATAAATATATTATCGTGTTAATAAAATTTTCACAAATTTACATTTTTTTTGCCCAAACAAAATTTTTGCTTTTAAAAAATGACCAAAAAAACATCTTTTTTACGCTTAACTTGATTATTATTAAATATCAAACCAATAATTTGTCTTTTTATTACTGATAAAAAGCAAAAAATAAGATTAAATACACCCAAAGCAAGTCTAAAAAATGCCAAAAAGTAGCTCCAAGTTCTATACCTAATAAATTATTAGCAGAATATTTTCCTCTAAATTGATTGAATAACACAACTAATAATGAAATTATACCCGCAACTACATGAAAAATATGCACAGTTGCAATCAAAAATATGTAAGATGTTGTAACGCTACTTGTTTCTCCTGTAAAATAATATCCTTGTGCTATTATTTGATTGAAACCTTGTACTTGAAAAAAGATAAATGCTAAACCCAAAGCTAAAGTTGTCAGAAGCAAACCTGTACAAAGTGATGAATTGTCTTTTTTGATAGCTAGTTTTGCAAAAAAATAAGTAAAACTACTAATAACTATTAAAGTTGTACTTATGTAAAAAGAAGAAGGAAGTTCAAAATCTCTCAACCAATCTTCTCTAGTACTACTAACAATGTAGGCACTTGTCCAGCCTGCAAAAGTCATTAATAAACTTACTATACCAAACCAAAGCATCATTTTCTTTGCTCTGCCGTGTTTTTCTTGTATTGATCCTTCTGTTAAATCCATTTTATTGTAAAAATTTATCTACCACATAAACAATCGGCATCAATGTAATATAACTTACACTTGCTAACATTAATTTTTTAGCTGATGGATTATCCCTTTTTTCGTAAAGTTTAAAAGCAAAAATTAGCATAACCATTCCCATTAAAAAAATAATTACAGCTGCTGTAATTGATAATTTCAATGCCCCTGTAATTCCAAATGCAGGAACTATAGATATTACAATCATCCAGAATGTATACATGATTATTTGCAATGCTGTTTTTTTATCTTTTTTACCTGTTGGCAACATTTTAAAGCCACCTTTTCTATAATCTTCATCCAACATCCAACCTAATGCCCAAAAATGAGGAAATTGCCAGAAAAATTGAATCATAAAAAGAGTACCTGGTTCTATACCAAACTCATTAGTTGCCGCAACCCAACCTAACATAAAAGGGATTGCTCCTGGTATAGCTCCAACAAAAACAGACAACGGTGTTATTGTTTTTAAAGGTGTATAAGCACTTGTATATAAAAAAATTGATATTGCCCCAAACATTGCTGTTTTAGGATTTAAAAAATAAAGAGAAACCAAGCCTAAAATTGTTAAAATCACAGCAATAATAAGAGCCGATTTTACTGACATTCTACCTGCTGGAATAGGTCTATTTTTAGTCCTATTCATTAAAGCATCTAAATCTTTCTCTATTACTTGATTATATGCATTAGAAGCACCAACCATACAATAACCACCAAATGCCAGTAATAATATTGGATACAGCTGCAACTGAGGTGCACCAAGAAAATAACCTGCAATAGCCGAGAAAACAACACTTACAGAAAGTCTTGCTTTGGTAATCTCCTTAAAATCAGAAAAAATTAAAGACCATGAGGCGCTTTTTACTGAGCTAATTGCCGTTTTCATTCGGTATTTTTATTGATAAGCAAAGATAACGCCAGAATGCTATTTGTGCAACGAAAAAGGTATGTTTATATTTTATAAGAAGACCTAGTAAACTAATTCACAAATAATTGAATTTATTAAAACAAAAAACCAGTTACAATAGAATATTGCAACTGGTTTTCTTAAAAATATTACATATATCTTAATTTAATTTAAAAACTATAGGCATACTAAATGAAACTCTTACTGGTAAGTCTCTTTGCTTTCCTGGTTTCATCACAGGCAACTCACCTATAATTCTAGCAGCTTCATTTTCTAAAATTTTTGAAGGGCCTCTAAGTTTAACATCCTCTATTAAACCTTCTTTACCAATTGTAAACATCGCATACACCTTACCTTGCTCTTGCATATCAATAGCAGCTTCAGGATATCTAAAAGTACGTAATACGTGTTTTTGCATTTTCTCTTCGAAACAAGCTTTTCGTTCTGATTTCTCTACTTTTTCACAACCTGGAAAAACAGGAACATCCTCTAAAGCTATAAAAGGAATAACAATACCTTCTTCTATATCTGGGTCTTTGAATGGCTTTATACTACTAACATCAATTACACCCGTATTATCTACCTCAGGATCTTTTTTAAATTCCAATTTCGGGTTAATTATAACATCATCAGGAACAATTTTAAATTTATCAGGATCGTTTACTTTCTGATTAGATTGCTGAACAACTTTGTTTTTCTCAACAACAAAATTATTAGCATCTGAATGAAACTCTAGTACTTCTGAAGATAAATCTTCATGAGTTAAGACGGGAGGTTTTTCCCTACTAAAAGCTAGCTCTAAACCAAAGTAGACCAAAAACATTGCTAAAATTAAACCTATTTGAAAATGAATAAATCCATTTTTTCGTAAGTTTACATCATGTTTAGTCCCTTTTGAGGTTAAACCATTGGACGTTTCGTTGCGACTCCCATTGCCGTGGGAATCGGCAGTACTTCTTGTACTTTTTTTCATAATAGTAAAATTTTATGTTGTTACTATTTTGTTAAAATGCAAGAAACGTACCAAAAAAAAATCCCGAACATATGTTCGGGATTTTTAATATAAAAAATTTATTTTTTATTGTAATTTGAAAGTAATTGGAATACTAAATGGAACCCTAACAGCTCTACCTCTCTGCTTACCTGGAGTCATTTTAGGAAGTTTACCTATAATTCTAGCAGCTTCACCTTCTAAGTTTTTATCTGGCCCACGCATTCTAACATTACCGATGCTTCCATCTTTTTGAATTACGAACATCACATTAACTTTACCTTGAACACCCATTTCTTGAGAAATTTCTGGATATCTAAAGTTTTTATTAATATGCTTGTACATCATTTTTTGAAAACAAGCTCTTAAAGCGTTTGCACCTTTTTCGCTTTCACAACCTGGAAAAACAGGAACATCTTCAATTACAGAAAACGGGATATCTAAATCTTCTTCTATTTCTGCAACTTCAATTTCTTCAACTTCTGCAACAACCTCATCTTCATTAGACTCAGAATCTTCAATTATAGTTTCAGGAACATCAGCTTCATCTTCTACAACTTCAATTATTTCTGGAGCTACTGGTGGTGGTGGTGGTGGTGGAGTTTTTATTTGTTCTGTCATCGGAACCTCTTCATCTAACAAATCATCAACATTCTGAGAAATATCGTAATTTGCTACATCATCATACTTCTTATACTCTAATGCACGCCATGTTATAAGCATAACAAGTGCTAAGCCGGCAACAAAAAATAGACCACTATTTCTTGATATATCAGCTTTAGGATTCTTCTTTAATTCCATGTTTCAAAAATTTTGTGTGAGCTAATTTAATTATTTATTTATAAAAACGGTAATATTTTTTTTCATTTTTAAAAAACTCTCTTAGAAAGCAGGTGTTTAATTACTAAAAAACCTAAAAAAGCACCTAAACTGTTGGCTAAAAAATCTAAAAAATCTCCCTCTCTATTCTCTGTAAAACTATATTGTATTATCTCAATAACCATACCATAAACTATAGAGAACAATAACATTATTTTTCCTGCACTCAATAAACTTTGTTCTTTTTTATAAATTTCTTTATATGAAAGGCCACCTAATATAGTTGCAAAAAAGTAAAATGTAAAATGGACCAACTTATCTAGATGAGGAATATTAATACCACTTGTAGACACTCCTTTAAATGAAAATAAGCTGAGTGATGTTATTAACACCATCCAGCTTATAAACAAAATTGTAAACTTATTTTTTTTAAGCACCTATCAACTCTTTATAATCTGAGTCGCTTAAAAGTGATTCTACTTCTGAAAGATCACTTAATTTAATTTTAATCATCCAACCTGCTCCGTAAGGGTCTGAATTTACATTCTCAGGGCTATCCTCTAACCCTTCATTAAATTCAATGATTTCACCTGTTAAGGGTAAGAATAGATCAGAAACAGTCTTTACAGCTTCTACTGTTCCAAAAATTTCGTCTTTATCTAGTGTTTCATCTAAAGTTTCCACTTCTACATAAACAATATCACCAAGTTCTCCCTGTGCAAAATCTGTAATTCCTACAGTTGCCACGTCTCCTTCTATTTTAACCCACTCGTGATCTTTAGTATATTTTAACTCCGATGGTATATTCATAACCTAAATATTTAACATTTTGAAAAACAAATGTAGAATATTAAAATAAGGTATTCAAGAAAAAAAAGGATGGTATTGAGTTCTTTTGATTTTAAAAACTATGCAACTTTAATTATTTTAGTTTCCAAAATTATATCTGATTGTAAAACCAGAATTAATAGTGGTTTGAGGGAAAGCCGTTGACACTGCAAATTTAGAGAATGAATGATCGTAGAAAAACAGTGCATTTAAATTTTTACTCAACGCATAATCCATAGTAAATTTCAATGAATACAAATCTTGCCCTGAAGTTATTTGGTTGTTTTCTAAATCTAAGTTTCTAATAAATGTTATGTTGTTACGCATAGTTGCATCTAACTTAATATTTAAATCGCCTTTCAATCGTGTTTTTTGACCTCCAATATTTGTTACAAACTGAACATCTTTAAAACGATACCCTAAACCAACTGTATAATCTTTACCATTAGTTTCAGTCAATAGGCTATTATCAAAACTTAATGATAGAATTCTACTTGTTCTAATCTCTGCTAAAACACTCATAGAATTCCTCATTTCGAAATCCACTTTAACTAGCGGATTAAACTCATCCGTTAAAACAACATTACTTATTAAATCGTCTGGCAACAAATCTAAATTCTCTGAATTTATAGGAAGACGACCGTCACTTATTAATTGTACTTTTTCTAAATTGGTCTGAAATGAATTTATACTATACGCTGCTCTATACCCATGACTTAATGAAAAACGCTTAAATTTCTTTTTAAACCACTTGTTTTTCATTAAACCCGTATACTTTAAATTCCAATTAGGAATAGGGATATTTCTGAAAGCACTTAAACTTACTTCATCAACATCTTTACCTGTATATGCAGCGAAAAAAGCTGGCAATAACACCTCTTGACTTGTTTTCCCGTAATCTTCAGGATATAAATCGTCGTCTAAACCAACTGTAGTCTGTCCTCTTTCTGCTGATAACCTATTTGCAACAATGATTCTATTATCTTTAAATGCTTGAAAAGTTTCTGAAGTAAACTCATCACTTTGACTAAACACTGTACCTATCATTAAAGTAGAAATACTAAAGTTCCCAAAATTGTTTCCTAACAAATTTTCGTAAACATAATCATTCGGGTTTATTTCATTAACTCTAAAACTTTCTTCATAACTATTTGCATATTGCCTATCAGCTGACAAATCAATAGTTAAATCTTTTATTGGTTGTGCTGTTGCTGTAATATTTAACCTTCTGTTTACATTTTGAATAAATTGCTCGTTAAAATCTCCAAATGTTGTCAACCAACCATTTCGTGCCGCTTCAAAACGAACATCTGCTTGTTGGCTACCAAAAACATACCCTAAAGATGGCCTTGTTGTTCCTATAAAACCAACTGATTGTGTATAACCTGGCAATACACTACCGCTGTTTTCATTATATGTTACATTTAAACGTTTTACCATTGTAACAACATCTACAAAGGCATCAAAGAAAGGGCTAGTTTTATTTAAAGATTCATCTTTTTTATTCGGTGTAGATTTTCCATTACTTATTCTAGCTGATTTAGCTCTTGCGTTACCTGATACTTTTTTAAGTCCTATTAAATCATAAAACTTTTGCATATTCATATTTGCAGATAATGTGTGTGTACTTGCATTCTGAACTGTATTAATATTTTCACCTGCAACTTCATTTAAAGCATCACCACCACGTTGCCAATCAAAATTACTAGTATATGTGTATTGTGCGTTAATAAACTCCAAAGCCGGAATTAGCTGAAATGGTAGTTCATAATTTAATTGCAATTGCTGCGCATGCCTATTAGGTTCTCCGATATCCCAAAAACCATCCCATAATTCTAATTCTTGATTTATTAAAGAAGCTGAATTATCATCTTGATTAAAATAATTTCTAACAATATTATTATTAGATGCCTGGAAATTAACTCGTAAAGATTTTGTTAAGCTATAGTTTAAAGCATATTGCCAATTAAATAAATAGTTACGTTGTTGTAATAAAGGAAGCTCTAACTTTTCAACTCCAGGCTCAAGAACATCTCTAAAACGTTGTTGATTAAACCTTCTATTGATATTCGAATTGATAGAAACACTTGTTGGTAATAAATTTAAATTAACCTCTTTTAACCACTTCCAATACGCACCTGTAAAAAGTGAATCTTTTTTAGCAAAAGGTTCTACAGTTACTGGTTTAAAATTATGACCATACACAAAACCCGTAACAACACTTTGCTCTCTTAAACTTGCTACTTCAAAATCACGATGATCTGTTTCGTTATACGAATAGTTAAATGTGAAATTTTCTATATCATAAAAATTAGCATCAGCTTCTTCGCTTCTATTTTTACGAACACCTATTAAATTAATACTTGTTCTTTTAGTATATTCTTCTGCTTGTTCTAAAATATCATTTTTAGTAGCAACATCTGGATCTGCAGAAGTTTCTGGAGCTACATCAATACGATCTTGTAATTTTAAATCATCATAAACAGGATCATACTCTGGCGTAACTCTTTCTTCTGATATTCCATAGTTAAAAGGCAATTGAATTCCCCATTTACTAGGCAACAACTGACCTATATTAACATTAGTAACAACATCATAAGAAACAACATCTTCTCTAGATCTTTCATTCGGCATTTGATCTATAGATCCAAAACCAGCAGTACTTTTACTTCCTGTTGCTGAAAGATCTGCAAAATCTGCAAAATTTACATCTAAAGCAGCAATAGCAGCCCAGCCTCCGTTATTTTCTAACCCTGCTAAACGAAGTTCATTAAACCAAACCTCTCCACGAGCAGCTTGACCATCTTGGTTTTTCACACCAACCATCATACTACGTAAACTACCCAATGACGGGTTACCTTTTATACCTATACGAACCACACCTAGGGTACGAGGAGCAAATTCTGTAACTGGTATAACTTCTCCATTTACAATTTCATAATAATTTACCTCATTTAAAGTTTGGTTTGCTATTCCTAAAGATTTCACTCTTCCTAAATCTTCAAGACTAACACTAAGCTCATTTAACTCTGGCCAAACCTCTTCATCCGTTGTAGAATTATACGACGAAAACGCTAACGGCAACTCCATTTGGTAAAAATTTTGACTAAAATCAGTACCTATTCTTAAAAATCCGACTAAAGGAGTATCCCCATCTATATAATCAGAATCAATAATTTCTTCAGCATGCATAAACATTTTAAGTTTTTCATACTGTCTAATATCTATATTTATATTTTTAAACACACCTCTAGAATCTTCTGACTCTAAATTTTCAACAACAAAAGACAATGATTGCTCATTCTGGCGTATTATGGTATTGTTATTATTTAATTGTTCACGTATAACTCCTGGAGGCAATACATAAGGTATTGGAGTTCTATTTTCATTTTCTTGAATATTTACAGTACTAACATCAACAACTGTATTATCGTCTAATGGGTTATCATCAACATCTGGTTGTAATGTATTTGTATAGGTACGCCAGTCACCCCTTACTAAATCTAAAGTTGCAAAACGAAGCGAAACATCATCAGAAAAACCTGTTAAATACATACGCATAAAGCTGATAGATCTAAAATCTGAAATACCACCAATTGCATCTGTAAAATCAGTTAAAGGAATTTTATATTGAATCCAACGGCTATTTAACTCACTACCATCAGGAATATCTGTTCCCGAAATCACATTATCTCTAATATCAGTCACATACTTATCATTGATAGTTGTGTTTGGTTTAATTTGAATACGATACTCATAATAACTATTTACAGTATTCATTGTAAGATCTCGATCAATATCTTCCACATCTGGCAATGTTGTAGACCCTCTATTTGTATTTGTAACTTGTACTGGCGAGTTACCTTGTGGGTTGTTAAAATCTGAATATCTTTCTAAAATATCACCCTCTCTATTCAAGTAGTACTGGTAGTTATCAAAAGCAGGGTCATTACCCGTGTTATTCCCATAGATAAATGCCTCTTCAGCATCTCCTATTCCATCAAAACCTAAATCTTGTAAACCTCTATTTGTTTCATCTACATCAAAAGCATAAACCAATGACTGTGATGCAGGAACCTCTCCCCACGATGTTTGAGCTACAATATCATTACTATCTACACCTGGTAAACCATTTTCGTATTGCTTACGTCCATCTTTCAAAATATCTTCTGAAATATTACCTAAGTTAAATACCAATTCTCCCGGACCATTTGCATTACCATCTACATAAGGATCTAATACCCAAAATTGAACAAACTCAACATTTGATTGCTCAAAGTTTGTGCTACTTAACGATCGCATCATTCCACCCCACTTTGCACTCGGCTGTTCTGTAGCAAAATTAGGACTGTTATTATATGGTCCTTTTGCATTTGGAAAATACGCTAAATCTAAAGTAGTCTGAACTCTTGATTGCCCTTGTGCCTGGTCTGTTTCTGGAAAAACCTCACTAATAAATACTCGCCTTGTTTCATTTCTAGAAACATCGCTATCTGTTACATCTGATGGCCTTTGGTTTGTATAAAAAATTGGATCAATAGAATACCAAGCCATTTTAGCTCTTCCGTATCCATTTTCTAAATTCTGTGGATCATCAGGAGAACTACCTGACAATTGCCCACCATTAGTAAACTCTAAAGGTGTACTCGCAAGCGACCAACCTAAAGAAGAACGGATATCTATTAAAGACTGTGCTCCTTCAAAATCATCTAAATAAGTAGTACTTTCTCCATCAAAATCATCATTTTTAGGAGAACCTGGATCTAAATATGCTATTTCACCTCTAAACGATAGATTAGATGGCACATCGGTATCAATATTTGGTAGTTTATTTACTAAACGTGTTAAAAATGGTACTTCTGTAGAGAAGTTTCCATTCATTCCGAAAATTGTGTTGTTAACTGGCTCTAAACCGTAATTTGCTTTTTGAGTTTGAGGCCTTTCGTTTAAGTTTATTAATGTAGCTCCTAAAATAAATTTCTTATTAATCTCATGCTCTACATTTACTCCCGTAAACCTACGTGCTTGTTGCCCGAATACCGCTGTGTTTTCAACTGAAATATTTATTGGCGTGTTAGATGCTTGTAGTGAAGGGTCTGTAATCTGTACTGTTCCCGCTTGGTAATTTACAGTATAATCTATTCCTTCCTGCAACTGTCTACCTCCTGCTGTTACCGTTACTGAACCTCTAGGAACATTAAAAGCACCTATAGAAATCCCATTACTCCCTTCCGATTTATAAGTACCCTTTAAAAGAAACTTATTCTTATCAGCATCTTCAAGTGCTGCCGATTTTGTAAGAGAGTACATATTTCTAAAAACAAACTTCTTTTGGTTTTCATTATAGCCCTGATCATTTTCCATATCATAAACACCACCACCAAGTGTTTCAAAAAGAAACTCTCCAAAGGGTTCTATTTTAGTGAAAATAATTCTACCGTTTTCAGAATCAACCGTTATACCTGGTACAAAATCAAAAAAACCGTCACCACCAGGTTGTATGTCATTATAAATATTAAGCCTATCTAAATTAAAAACATCTAATAAGATTCTTGTTTCTAAATCTACTGGCCAACCATTATCGTCAACTCTTGTAATATAATTACGTGGTGTAGGATCTGTATATAAAATATTTAATTTAAAATCTTCTTGACTCAACCTAAATGCACCTGTTGCATATATGTTTTTCATCATCAAATCCCAGATTGGATCTGCTACTTGTGTAATATTACTTTTCAATAATTTTAAAACAAGTGTATTATTGTTGATTATCGGCGTTGCACCTCCACTAACTGTAGTTGCATCTATTCCTCCATTTGCAAACTCACCTACTTGGTAAACCTGCCCATTATAAGTATACTGGTATGCTACTGCCAACACCTCATCATTACTTAATCTTTGGTTTAATGAGATATATCCTAATTGTTGGTCATATTGAAAATCTCTATTTTCTTCTAGTTTTCTCGCATTTTCCAAAATAGCATAATCAAAACCCTGGTTTATTTGATATCCTGGCACATTAAAACCTGCTTCAACAGTAGAAATGTCTCTAATTTGATCAGTTAGAGCACCACCACTACTCCCAATTGAAGCTGGATTAAAATCATTTGCTTCGTTTCGAGGCAAATTACCTGCAATTGATGAATTAAAAAAGCCTGCTGGATTTCCATTAGCTCGACCTATTCTTGTATTTTCTGCTTCAAATTCACCTAAATCTTGTAAAGCAACAACGTTTCTAACATTTAATGTTTGCTGACTTCTGTTCGTTACCCAAACTTCTAATCTCGTAATCTGAACCGATGTTCTTTTAAAAGGGTAGCTTTCTAAAGCTCTATCATAGGTATCTCTAAAATATTGTGATAAAAAGAAATGCTTATCTTCTTCGTAATCTAATGCTGTAATAGAAAAATCGTTTAAAGTACCACCACCTTGTGCTACTACTGTATTGTTTTGAGATTGTTGATCTGAAAAAACAGCGGTTACTGTTGTTTTTCCAAATTGTAACTGAGTTTTCACCCCAAAAAGACTTTGAGCTCCTTGTATTAAAGAGCTATTTAAGGGCATACTTACATTACCTATTTCTATTTTTTG